>NZ_JBVVQE010000073.1:0-34764 GCF_055811435.1 Mesorhizobium sp. WSM4837 | reverse complement strand
TTGTCGCTCTTGATCGCCCTGCTTCAACTTCGGTCGAAGTCGGTCGCCGCTTAGCGCCCGGATTGTTCACGGTCGACTGATTAGGGTCATCAGTACTGGTTGTGGCGAACGGTCCGGTTTCGTGACAGAAAATCGATACCGGAAGGCGGCATTGGGTCACGGCCTGCCGTAGGGCGGCCGCGAAGGAAAGTAGAGAAGCGTAAGATCTTCTCTTTGGACTGGTCGTGATGGGTGGCGACCGGCAGGCCCAATCGCTGTTCTTTGGGCCGGCTCGGCGCCATAGACTTCGAGAAGCTTCGACTGGGAGTACAGCAACGGGTCTGGCCCCGGCATGGGTGAACGTTCGGGACGCTGTAGGCCTGAGAATGACGGCTTAGGGACCACCATAGGCGACGTTCCGTCCAAGTCTGACGAGAGAGCAGACCTTAAAGTATGTTCGCAATGTTGATCCAAAGCCGTCGCTACCGACATCATCGGGTTTCGGAATGCCATTGCTTGCAGAAGCCACGGTGCCGATCAAGAGGCGCCGTCGACACGCTCGGCTATGGCGAATGCCTGTAGGTTCCTTGCCTTGCCGTACTCTTCTTCGGCGTTGGCGATAATCGAGAAGAACGCCGCACGGGCGATGTCCTTCTTTGACGCGTTCGGGTGTTCCTTCCTGGCCGCTTTGATCAATTGCTTGGGTGCCATGTCAGGCGTCACGACCCGCATTAGGGTGTCGGCTATCGCCTGCATCTCGTCCGCGTTCATCATCCAAACTCCTTAGAGCCACCCGCATTCGCACAGTATCTCATAATCCTAATGTGTGGAAAACGTGCCATGCGCGCCGTATCAAATATACAATCGCCGGGTGTGAATTCGACATCACGTGTTCCAATCGGCGCGGACACCAGGCTCCACCCACCGCACAGTGCCAGGCGTCATATAGACCAACGCGCCGCGGCTCGCGCCGGTGGTTCTCAAGTAGTCCTCGAGTTGGCCCGCGTGAATTCGCATGTCCTCCTCCGTCGGCGCGATGTCACTTTTCCAATCGAGAACCACCGAGGCGCGACCCTCGTCCAATGCTACGGCGTCAATCCGGCCGGCAAGCGCTGTGGGCTCGCTCGCATCGGCGAGCAAGGCATAGATCGGCCATTCTGGAACAAGACCCGGTCGCAGGGCGGCGATCTCCGGAAGATGCAGAGTTCGCCAGGCGGTCGAGGCGATTTCCCCGACTTCGGGAAGACCGCCCTCGTCTTCGCGGTCGACCACCAGCTCTTCGATAAGTTCGCGGGCGCGATCGGCGAACCCGACGAGGTCTTCACCAAGTTCATCAGTCAGGACCTCCTCCATGAGCTTGTGCAGGACAAGGCCCCGGACACGTCCTGCGCCGATCGGCAACTCTGTCTCCAAAGCGTCGCCGGAGTCGATCGCTATCGCTTCGGTCATAGGAACGCGATCGGGATCCTGGTTGCTTGGCTGGAGCCACATGAGCGGGACGGCGGCAGCGGCGATGGCGGCGCGCTCTGTCTCGAAGATGTCTCGGGTCTGTCCGTTTGGCAGATCGGCCGCGGCAGGGCGCGGTGCCGGTTCGAAACGCGAGAGATCCAGCAGCGGGAGCTCATGGTGCGCCAGGTCGACGATCCGCGCCCAGGACCTTTGCTCCGCCTGGGGCAGCTCCGGGACGACGAGGAGCTCGCGAGCGCGAGTACATGCGACATACCAAAGGCGCTCGCGTTCACGGGCGAGGCTTTCATCATCGGACGCAAGCGCCAGCAGAAGATCGGGCGGGACGACGTCGCCGATGACCCAGTGCAGCGTGTTATCGGACGCGCGATGCACGAACGGCTCGCGCGAGCGGAGCAAGGTGGCTGTGTTGACCGGAATCACCACCGGCCATTCCAGCCCCTTCGCGCTGTGGATGGTGATGATCTCGATGGCGTCGCCTTCGGCATCAACCCGGCCCTCGCTGGACGGAACTCCCTGACTCCAATCCCTGGTAATGTCACGGACAAACCCCTTGAGACCGGTGACGCCGTAAGGCCGCGCCCGTTCGAGAAAGGCTTCTACGTTCGCAGCCGCGCGGGCGCTGCGATCACCTTCACGCGCGGCAAGAATGGGTCGAACGGCCAGCCGCTCGGCTGCTTCGGCGAGCAGCAGCGCTGGTGTGGTCGCTCTAGATTTCCATCTCAGGTCTTGCAGGATCGAAAGTGTCCGACGCGCAATCGGATGCGTGACGTCGCTCAGTTCGGTCAATAACGAGAACCGCGGGACCGCGTGCGGGCGATCGGGGTTTTGGGGCAAAGCCGCGGTGATATCGAGAAGCTCTTCCTCGGTCAGCCCGACAAGCGGGCCTCGCATCAGCGCTCCGAAGGCCAGGCTGTCGCCGGCGTCGGCGAGCACGCGAGCCAGGGCGAGCATATCCTGCACTTCCTGACCGAAACAGGCCCTTGCCCGCTTGAGACGCGATCGGCAAGCCGCGTTGTTCCAGCGCGCGTTCATAGCGCCAGAGTTCGGTCCCCGTCGGCGCAAGCAGGGCTATGCCGCCGGGACTGAGGGGAACCATCACGCCGTCGTCCTGGCGAACATGCAGATTGCCGATGAGCCGCATGCAGAGTTCAGCGACAGCTTCTGCCTCGGCATCGCGGATGTGCTCCGACCGCGAATTGGGCGGCACGTCGACGGTGATCCTGGCCGCACACGGAAGGTCGTGGGTGGGGGGATCGATGGTCGCCGTGAGCGCCACATAGCCAGGTTGCCCGACACCAGAAAGGGGCGTCTCGAAACAGCGGTTGACATGGGTAAGAATGTCCGGCCGGGAGCGGAAATTTGCGGTGATCTGGACGATGTTGTCCGGCCACCGCCGTTGGATTGCGGCACGCGCCTGCGCATAAGATGCGGCATCGGCGCCACGGAACCGGTAAATGGCCTGTTTCGGGTCGCCGACCATGAAGAGTGCCCCAGGCCTCAAGGCGCTGTCCTGCCAGTGTGCCGCGCGGTCTTCAGCGGCGATCAGAAACAGGATTTCGGACTGAATGGGGTCGGTGTCCTGGAACTCGTCCACGAAGATGTGCCGGTAGCGGGCCCCGAGAGCGCGGCGTACGACATCCTGGTCGCAGACAAGGGCCCGCGCCCGCTCCAGAAGATCATCGAAATCGAGGACGGCTGCGGCGCGCTTGAAGGCGGCGTAGTCGTCAAGCACCTCGTCGAGTTCGGCGGAGAGGCCTGCCACAAGCGCAGTGGCAATCCGGCCGAGCACCACTCGGTAGCAGTGGTCGACCCGGTCGAAGTGTTGGCCGGATTCCTCGTTGAGCCGGCCGCCCAGATCCTTGCCGGCGACTTTTTCCCAGGCCGATTTCCGTCTTGGCCTGATTAGATCGAATGTGTTCTTTCGCATGCAGGAAAGTCGAATCGGATGGGCGAGTGCCCAGAGCCGGGGAAAATCGGGCGGCGCCTCAAAACTGCCGGCGTAAAAGTTTGCCAGCGTCTCGAGCTCGCCCACCAGCTCGAGCGTTTTGGGCTCGACGGGTTGAGCGGCTATCCAGTGCCGGAAATCCGCGACCGCTTCGACCAGGTCGATATCCGGGCGGCCGGTGAGGTCGGCAGGCAGTGCCCGCGCATCACGATGCTTGAGACGAAAGCGCGCGAGTTCCTGAAGGGTGGAGACAACGCGGCGGGGGTCTTGGCGCGACAAGACTACGATCGGATCGCCTGGCCGCTCCGGACTGTTGAGCCGCCGTTTGAGCCATTGCTCGAATACGGAGTCAAACGCAGCGGCGGCCTGGACCGCATCGAGCATCTGCGCGCCTGGATCAATATCAGCCTCGACCGCGTAGCTTGAGATGATGGTCTGACAGAAGGCGTGGATCGTTGCGGTCGTAAGTTCGTCAAGTTTGGCAGCGGCGGCGGACATTGCGTGCCGCTGAGCCGCGTCGAGGCCATTGGGCAGGGCTTCCCGCAATGGTGCCGGCACGCGATCGGCGAGGAGTTCGTTGACGTAGCGATGGACCCGCACCGACAGCTCGCTGGCCGCCAACTCGGTAAAAGTGATGGCCGCGATCTCACCGGGTTGGACGCCGCGCGCAAGCAGCATCGTCACGCGCCCCGCCATCAGGGCGGTCTTGCCGGTGCCAGCCGCCGCTTCGACGAGCAAAGTCGAATCAAGTTCAGTCAGAGCCCGCCGGCGCGCGAGACTGTCCGCCAATTGGATCATCGGCAACTCCAGACGCGCGCATAATCGTCGAAGGCGCGGCTCAGTGCCGGCTGTTTGATTTGAAAGTACGCTGTCGGAGATGCCGGAAGCGCCAGCCGGAAGTCGTTCCAGTTCTCGCGCGCGTCCGGACCGGGCAAGGCCCTGCCCTGCCGCAAAAGGATGCCGGCCGCCGTTACATGGCCTGCGACCTCCGCGATGGCCTGATCGACGTCGGGCAGTTTGTAGACCCGCGGCTCGCCGCCGCCGAGATAGATGAGGCGGGCGACGACGCGCGGGTTGTCCGGCACGAGTTGGCGCGCCGCCAGCGCATAGATGACGCGCTGGAGCTCGGCACCGCCCCCGAGCACGATCTGGTCGGCCTTCTTTGGCTCTGCACCCGTCTTGTAATCCGAGACACGAGCCGCGTTTCCGGTGGCAGTCAGATCGAGCCGGTCGATGCTGCCCTTGACCCGAACCGTGGTTCCGGTGATTTCAACCGGCGCGGTCGGATCCCAAAGGAAGATCGCTCGCCGCAGCAATTGCCTCGTCAGCACGGCCGAACGCCAGCTCGGTCCAACTGCGGGTGCCCGGCTGGAACGTCTCGTCAAGCGTCAAGGCTTTAAGCGCGAGTTGGGCAGCAGCGTCCAAGGTGTGCCGCCACAGCAGCAACGGCGGCACGGATCGCTTCAGCGGCCACTCCCCACTGACCGTCGTCGCCGCCTCTGCCAGGGCGGCCTCGACCTCGTGCCGCGCGGCGCGGGAATAGCCTGGACTGGGCTCGAGCGTATCGACGGTCCGCTTGAGGAGCTCATGCACGAGATCGCCATAGGCACGCGCATCGAGTGTCAGCGGCTGATCGTCTTCGGCGACCGACCGCCAGCCCAACGCATAACGCCACACGAAGGCGAGGGGATCGCGGAGCATCAGACGCAGCGATGTCGCGGACTGAACCTCATCGATGGCACGAGCGATGACTGGATGATCGACACTCGTCCGACCATCATGGGCGGTGATCGCAGGATTTCGCCAGTCGCGCCAGCACGCGTTAGCCGCCGCAAGCGCCGGCGAGTTCGCGGCCTCGTCCGGTCGGGCGAGCAACCGATCGGCCTCGCTGAACGCGTGGGTCGGGATTCGCGCCCGCTTAAGCCCTTGAACACGGGCTGCTTGCGGCACGAGCGGACTGGCCGCGAGGAGGCCGCCTTGGGCATTCCGCCGGCTTCTCGACAGGATGCAGCCACCGGATGCCTGGGCAGTGATTACCTGGAACGCACGTCGGTCCTGCGCGGTGACAGGGTCGGGATCGAGTATGCCACGGGGCAAAACATGGCTTGGGATCAGTGGATCTTCTACAGCGCGGCGCGGCCATGAGCGTGTGGTCATACCGAGCAGACGAACCCACCGGCGAGGTGCCGCGGCGAGATGACTCGCCGGACACCACACGGCACAGGCGCCCGGGTCGCGGCCGTCGGGCAAGCGAAGCTCCTGCAGCGAGAATTCCAGCGCCTTGGCAGGCGCGCGCCGCAATGCCTCACTCCAGAGCACGCGAGCGGAGGTTCCCAGCAACATAGTGCCAGCCTGCTCGGCCGCGGCCGGGCCGCTGGCCAGCATTTCGAGAACGGGCGTCAGGATCGGCCTCGGATCGATGCCGTCGGTTCGGAGACGGCTCGCTGCGTCCAGCGCACGAAGCCATTGATCGAGTTCGAAGAGCGCGGCGCCGGGTTGCAGACCCAGCGACCAGTTCCGCGGTAAGTTTTGCAAGCCGCGGCTCCGGCCTGCGGCGTGACTGAAGAGCCGGCGCAGGCGGTCCTGACTGAGGCCATTCAACAGAGCGTCGGCAAGCGCGCCGCAGGCCTGGCCCTCGCGCGACGCCAGGGCCGGCACACCGTGCGAGAAATGCAGCGGCAGGTCGGCGTCCGCTGCCAGCACGAGAAAGTGCTCGTCCCATACCCCGGTCGAGGTGGCGCAGATCGCAATTTCTTCGGGTCTCGCCCGTCCAGATGCGACGAGCTCGCGCATCCAGCGTAGCGCTTCCACCACTTCAGCAGCAGGATTGGCGCAGGACACCATTTCCATGGCGACAGCTGTTGGGGGCTGGTCAGTAGTGATCTCACCCGGGAACCAGCTGACGTCCGTGGCGCCGGGACTGTGCCAGGAGAGAGGCACCGTCTCATTGAGGGCCTGAAGCAGAGGGTGCCAGACCGGGGCGACGCTGTCGACGCGGTCAAGCTCCACCGAACCTAGCACGGCTGTCGCATGGACGAGGCGCTTCAGCGCGGCGTCGCGAAGGTCGCGCGGCGTCAATACGCCTCTCGGCAGGTTAGCGCGGACGCGCTGCTCGATCTTGGCAATATCCGCCAGTAGGGCGCTGCGATCATCGCTTATCGGCAGCGAAAGGTCGGCCTGCCAGATTTTGGAGAGCGTCCGTGCGATGGCACGGATCATACCTGGAAGCTGCCGGATACTTTCTAACTCGGCAAACCTTCCGGCTTCGAGTGCGGCCCGGATGGCTGGATCGAGGTCGTCGGATCGGGCAGGTTGCGTAAAGCCGCCGGCCAAGCGGGCGGCCAGTTGCGGCATAGTGAGGATTTGCACGCCGGTTTCGCCGCGGCGCGCAGCAGCGATCCGACGCATTCGAAAGGCGAGAGGTCCTTCGACGACAACGGTCCCGCGGTTCATTGAAACATGGCGCCCGGGCTCATGCGAAGTCGCCTTGCAGTGCACGCAAAACCCCCATCGCGACGAACAGCAGTCCGATGATCAATTCCACCATGAATACTGCTCTCCTGGCTTCCACCGGACTGCATAGCCTTCCTCGATCAGTGTTTGTCCGGCGGTCTTGCCGTTCGGCAGCCGTATTCTAAGCAGCGGGCGATTGTAACGATCCTTCCTACCGGAGTCCTCAACCCACACTTTATCGATGCGTGGGAGCTCCGCTAGGCGAAGCTTCGCGTGATCGCCTAGCAGCCGCTCTCTCGCGCATCTGGCATTCGCAATTTCCGCTGTGTCGATGCCCGACTTGAACGGCTCCCCATTTCCGAGGAGCCGCATCCTCTCGCCGTTGCACTTTATTGTGTCGCCGTCGACCGCCGAGAGACTTAGGCAGAAGATGGCACTGGCGGCGAGGAACGCAAACATGCCGCGGCCCTAATTGCTGGGCTGAAGGAGCGCTTTGAGGCGGAGCAAAGGATAACCGGAAAGGTTGGGAACGGTTCATTTCGCGAACCTTTGTTCTTAACTTCACGTTGGATGCGTTCTACCGTAAGGTCGTTAGCTGGGGTAAAGGGCGGGCGGACGACGTGTCAAACACATTTCTCATCGAAATCGAGCCTCAGTTCCGGGGCCATCTGGCCGCAGCTGTTGCTCGCCTCGGTTATCTTTTTCCGCAATCAACGTTCGCGGTTACTGAAACTGGAGTTAGCGTCTCCACAGGAGATCGGGACGAAACCGATTTGAAGCGGGAGATTTTCTACGCCGTCTACCGCAGCCAAATCTACGTCGAAACCCTTCCGCTGCGGCGCACACTTATCGACGGCCTGCTCGCCCGATGACCATCTGGCCGCTCAAATTCCGGCCCAACAAGGCAGGTGGACTAAATTTCGCGGATGACGCAGGCGGCTTCTTCCGCTCGGACGATCGGTTTCTTGAGCGTTATGCTGGGGATAACCTTTCGGAGGCGGACAGCGCGTTCCTTCGTCGGCATGGCCACGCGTTCGACGAGATTGATGATCTGTCCTACACCGGCTTCGCCTACCGCTGGGCGGCCCGTCAAAGCTATCCGCGCCCGACAAGCTACATGATCCTTGTCCCAACGCTCCGATGCAATCTGGCGTGCAATTATTGCCAAGTCTCTCGAGCCGATGAGCGAGCTCGGGGCTACGATTGGACAGAAGAGACCGTGCAGGCCGTCTTGGGGTTTCTCGGTGGACTGGCTTGCTCTGAAATCAAGGTTGAGTTTCAAGGTGGCGAGCCACTGTTGCGAGTCGATCTTCTGGAGCGCGTCCGTTCGTTTGCCCGCGGGCGGTTTTCCAAGGCAGAGTTTGTGGTGTGCACAAATTTGCAGAACCTTGGACCTGCAGAATGGGCTTTTCTCGACGCCGAGGATACGTTCATCAGCACATCGATCGACGGCGATCGCGTTACCCATCAGCGACAGCGAACGAAAACGACTGAAAAAACCGAGCAGTTTTTTGGAAATTTGCAGGCTGCTGTCGACCGTTTTGGAAGTCATCGAATTTCGGCGCTTCCGACTATTGATCCCGACCGGCCCCCCGACCTCGACGCCATCGTCGAGACTTTTACAGAGTATGGCGTCCACTCGATCTATCTTCGCCCAGTTAACCATCAGGGCTTTGCCCGCAAACGCTTCGCATCGAACAGCAGCACCGACAGGTGGAATGCCATTTACGGCGCCTTCATCGATCTGCTCATCGAGCGCAACGCCGCAGGCAACACGCCGGTAGAAGAATACTATTTCGTCCATTGCCTGAGGCGGGTGCTAAAGGCAGGTCTTGATAAGCACGTCGATCTGCGCAATCCTAATTTCCTCGGACGCGACTATCTTGTCGTCGATTTTGACGGGCGGTTTTATCCGACTGACGAGGCTCGGATGTTGACCAGGATTGGCCAAATCGACCTTTCGATCGGAAATGTGTTCGACGGATTGGAACTCGAGAAGCTTTCTATGTTGAACGAGAACGCGACAAATGCGTTTGATCCGGACTGCATCCATTGCCCTTACCAGGCCTTCTGCGGAGTCGATCTGATCGACGAAATTTCGCGGAGCGCCCGCATCGACCAGCCGAAGCATGAGACCGATTTTTGTAGTCGGCACATGTTCATCTTCGACAAGGTTTTCGACTTAATTTATTCTGACGACCCGAAGGCGCAAAAATCCCTGGCCCTGTGGACCGGAGTAAGCGAGTTCCCGTCAGAATTGCGGGCGGTTCACCATTGATCCTCCTGCGCCTTCCCATCGATCAACTCCCCCTGGAAGTGGCGACAGTGACGAGGCTCCGCGGCTTTGACCGTGAGGATTCGCCGCACGCGCTCGATGCGTTTCTAATCAGCCGGGATGACGCCGTCGCTGAATATGATCTTTGCGGAATGTCCTTGCGGATCAATGTTGGCTCAGCGGAAGAGTTGGAGAACGACGTCCTGCTGCTTCTACCTGGTCAGAAGTCTGCACATCGCCTTATCCGCGCAGGCTCCAAACACAATACATTTCTGGTCACTGAGCGTTGCGACCAACTTTGTGTGATGTGTTCGCAGCCGCCGAAGACGCGCCACGTCGATTTGTTTGCGTGCTTCGAACAGGCCGCAATACTTGCGCCACGAGATGCATATCTCGGCATCTCCGGCGGAGAGCCAACGCTTTTCAAGGACCAGTTATTTGCCCTGATGCAACGGGTGTTCACTGCCCGTCCCGATCTGCGGTTTCACGTTTTGACCAATGGTCAACATTTTGAACCATCGGATGCTGAAATCATTCGTGCGCTCGGACATGACCGCGTTCTATGGGGAATTCCGCTCTATTCGCCCCACGCCGATCGGCATGACCAGATTGTTGCGAAACAAGGCGCATACGTTCGGCTTATGCGCTCTCTTGCCATTTTGGCCAACGCGGGGGCTGCGATCGAGCTTCGGACAGTCGTGTTAGATACCAATGTCGAGGGGCTGCCCGAGTTGGCCCGGGCCCTATCGATTGACATGCCCTTCATCTCGATTTGGGCGATAATGCAGCTCGAGAATATCGGATACGGGCGAAAGAACTGGCGACAGCTATTTTGCGATACGTCTATCTCTTTCGGCCCGATCTCAAAGGCATTAGACATCGCAGAGGCGCGCGGTCTGAATGCACTGCTTTACAATTTCCCTCTATGCACAGTTCCGGCCCGATACCGATCATTTGCTACCGCTACGATTTCGGACTGGAAAAGAAAATTTCTAGATAATTGTGAAGTTTGTTCGGCAAAGAGTAGTTGCGGGGGGTTCTTTGAATGGTATCGTGAAACTGAGGGCTTCCGGGGGGTACGCGCGATATGAAGAAGACGCCGTTTTTGCTGTCTTCACTGCTGGCAGCTGGACTTTTTCCGCACAAATCTGAAGCAGCGTCTCCCGGCGCGATGGTGCCCAGGAAAGACGGAAATCCGTCTCTTTTCGAGCGGTTCGGGCTCCAGCATCACTTCACCCTGGCAGGTCACCGTTCGCATTCAAGTCACCGTTCGCATTCGAGCCACCGGTCATCCGGAGGTGGCGGATATTCGGCTCCGGTCTACAGGGCGCCTACTCCGCCGCCGACTTACTCACCGCCGGCGCCGACCTATCAACCACCCAATCGAAATCTTGAAAGCACCCCGCCCTCATCGATCCTGCCAAGTCCGCCGGCAGCAGCAATGAAGACACTACCGGGTAACTCCGAAAAGTTCCGAAGAATCGTTGCGGAAGTGCAGACTGCTCTTCAGATTTTTGGCTACTACACCGGGGAGATTGACGGCTTTGTCGGGCCTGACACGAAGGTGGCCTTAAGCAAAATGCAAGCAGACAATAACCTGAAGGTTACTGGCACTATCACGCTTGAGGTTCTCGATGCGTTTCGCATTACCGCACAATAGTCTCGCTCTTGTCACTGCGTTCGTACTAGGCCTTGTAGCATCCCCTATCGCCGCGCCGCTTTGGAAGAGCGCCGTCATCGGGGTTTCCCAGGATAAATTTGCCGATCTCACCTACAAATGCGACCACGCAATGCGTGAACACATGATTGCCAAACAGAAGCTGAACCGAGATCCCGTTCGGGAAAACGTAAACAACCTGCGCGCGATGGAGATCGGCCTGCTTGATTGCCAGGACTACGATCTGCTGCGCAAGCGCCTGATCCTGTGGGGTCTCTCGCACAATGAGGTGAGCGAGATGAGCCTGCGCGCCGTCGAAGAAAGAGCGGATTCGCTCAAAGAGGTCATTCGTGTTCACGAAATCCGATATTAAGCTCTGTTGTTTTCTGTGGGTCGTTGTGTCGGGAACCGTTGCGTCGGCGGATTCACTTCGGGAAACCGTTTTGCGTGAGGCGGCTGTCGAGGCTGGTATGGTTCCGGCCGAGGCGACTCATATCGACGTGTCACCGGAGCTCGCCGCAGTCGGGCGGCTTCTCTTTCAGTCGAAGAAAATGTCGCTCGATCGGGAGACCGCCTGTGCAACCTGTCACGTTGACAGGTTTGGGTCCGGTGACGGAATTCCAAACGCCATCGGAACCAAAGGTCGGGGCGAAGGCGTCGAGCGTTTGCTGGGGGGCGGAGATATCATTCCTAGGAATGCACTTCCGTTTTGGGGGCGCGGCGGCAAAGGCTTTGATGTCTTTTTCTGGGACGGGAAAGTCGATGCCTCCTCCGGCATATTAAAGAGCCAGTTTGCAGGCAAGGAACCATCCGGCGATGCGTTAGCCGTTGCCGTTCACCTGCCGCCGGTGGAAGTCGGCGAAATGATTACGAACAGCCTCGAAAACGATCGCCTGGAAGCAGAGACAGTCGAAGCCGCGACCAAAGTCTACGATGAGCTTCTTTCGCGCATCCAAGCAGATTCGGAAATCGCACCCAAACTGGCCGTAGCGAAGGGGATCTCTATCGCCGACCTGGATTTTGTCGACATTGCCGATGCGATCGCCGGCTTTATCCGAGATAATTTCGCCGTACAGTCGACACGATTTCACGAGTTTGTGTTTTCTGAAGGCGACCTAGAGCCGGCGGAGGTTGCTGGTGGTTTGATTTTCTACGGCAAGGGCCGGTGCGCGACCTGCCACAACGGAGCGTATTTTAGCGATTTGCAGTTTCATTCAGTCCCCTTTCCTCAAGCTGGGTTCGGGAAAAATGGATTTGGCGTGGACTATGGGCGTTTCAACGTCACGATGGATGATCGAGACCGCCATCGGTTCCGCACTCCGCCGCTGTATAACGTGGTAAAGACAGCGCCTTACTCGCATTCAGGATCGATTGTGGAACTCAGTAATGCAATCAGGACACACACAGACCCGCTTTCTATCTACGATCCGGCTTTATTGTCTGCTGTCCAGCGGGTGGAGTTTTACGAACGACTAAAAGCGTGGAGCAGTGAACCCGTTTACGGCGTCTATCTGGATGATGGGGAAATTTCGAATTTAAAATCCTTCCTTGGAACGCTCAGCTACGACAGCAAAGTTCGAGTTGAAGTTACCGACTAGATTCAACGCCATGAGCACATGTTTCGACCGGTAGCCGCAATCGCAGCGAGGCAGTCTCTCGAACAATCGGTCGACCTCGTAGCTACATCGCCCCTGACGGTTATCTACCTGAGGACAGCCGGCCTATGCGGCGTGGGGTTGGGACAAACGCTGGACGCGCAAGAAAAGATGATGGGGTCCGCGAGTTGAGCCAAGTCCTCTATCATGAGTTCGCTATTGACAGCCCTGCTCCTTTGTTCCGGGGCTAACAGGTGCCGAGTGCCTCGCGGTGTAGGTCGCGCCGTCACTGTGAAGTTGACGGCCGGACAGGCCCAGCCGCTCAGGCAGAATCGGAGGTTAGTTCCTACGTCGAAACGGTTGAATGTTCGCGTTATCGGCGAGACGAAGGCCGACGACGCTAAGGGACACCCTGTCATTCAGCAGCGAGGAGAGCAGCTTTTCATTTCGCAAAGGCAGGAATTTGGTCGCATTGAAGTTGTCCACAAATCAAGCAATCTACAGAGATGGTGAAATATGCGGATGCGAGTATGATTCGGGCCCGCTTATGAAAGCAGAATTGGACAATGGCGCGCGGCGAGTTGATGAAAAAGCTTCTGGCAAGTTACGGCAGGGATGATGAGTTCCGGGCCGTGGCCGAGCAGATCATCACCGAGGAGGAAAAGAAGAACAATCGCGTTCTCGCCCGCTCCTTGCGAAAGACGCTGGAAGCCGGCCCATCCCAGCCTTCCCGCCCAAAGGCGCTCGCACCGCTGATCCCCTTTCCCGAGGCAGCCGGCGATTTCATCGAACTGATCGAGCCAAGTCACAACCACAAGGACATCATTCTCAGCCCGGAGAACATCCGCGTTTTCTTGGGATTGCTGAAGGAATTCCGTCGCGCCGAAGAGGTACGTCGGCGAGGACTGCCAGTGAGGTCAAAACTGCTCTTTTGCGGTCCTCCCGGATGCGGCAAGACGCTATGTGCTGAGATTTTCGCGAGCGAACTCGGACTCCCGCTCTATTTGGTCAAAATTGATCGTCTGATTTCATCGTACCTCGGTGAGACGGCGGCGAACGTCCGTAAAATCTTTGAGTTCGCCAGAAAGCAACCTTGCGTGCTGTTCTTTGATGAGTTCGATGCGCTCGCCCGTGCACGTGGCGACGATAGCGAGCACAACGAGCTCCGCCGCGTTGTGAATAGCCTGCTCATCTTCATCGACCGAATTACGCCGAAAGGCTTTCTCATAGCCGCCACGAATCTCGATCATGCGCTAGATCCCGCGCTCTGGCGCCGTTTCGATGAGGTGATCTGGTTTGACCGCCCCAATCGGAGGATGATCGAGCGCTTCCTGCGGATGAAATTCAAGAATTTGACGGTCGCCTTCGATCCGGCGACACGCGCTGCGGATCTCGAGGGATATTCGTTTGCGGATATCGAAAGGGTCTGCATCCAGGCTATCAAGTCGGCCATCATAGAAAAACGAAAAGACGTCAGGGAGGGGGACTTTCGTGCGGCGCTTACCGATGAGCGCCGACGCAAACACCGAAGCGCCCGACTGACCCAAGACACGTAGCCGTCTCGCATGGCGCGCTACGATCATTTACAGCTCGTTCGACTGCCCGCGCGGTTCGAACGCCGCAAGACCGGCGGAGGCGGTGGCCCGCCTCAACGTGATCCCGGAGATTACAGCCAAAAGTTGCAGGACGAGCTCGACCAGGCGGTTGCTACGCAGCAGCGACGTCGACGTCCGGATGCTATCGATCCTGCCTTGATCTTGAAAGTGCAAATGACCGGCGCTCTTCAAGAAGAAGAGTGGAACCGCGTTGGCCTCACCCTGCTCTCGAGCGACGAAGACCGGACTCTCGTACTCTTCTCTTCGACCGACGAGATGCGCGCCTTTCGGGAGAGATTGGAGGCTTATGGCAGGGGGATTCCTGCCGGCCAGAAAAGCCCTGCCTACGCAGCATTCGTCGCGGCAATAGATTCGATCGCTGCGATAGAGCCTCGCGATCGCATCGGTATGCGCGTACGCGAGGAAGGGCTTACGGAGGTCGAAGATTTTCAGCCGGGCACCGACTACGTGGTTGACATCGAAATTTGGGACCTTGGCCGGCGTGAGACTCGCACTCGGAAAGTCGACGACATCGCAGGCTACGTGGAGGCGCGAAATGGAGAGGAGCTAGACCGGTACATAGGCCCGAGCATCACACTGATCCGCGTCCGCTGCGACGGCGCAGTGGTACGAACCCTACTGAGCATCGATGAGATTGCCGAGATCGACTTCCTTCCGACACTCGACACGACCAGTGCGCAAATGGTTGACCAGACGATTGCTGACCTGCCGGAACTCGCAGGATTTCCCGATGATGCGCCGCTGATCGGTATCATCGACAGCGGCGTGAACGACCATCCGCTGATTGAAGACCTTATTGTTGGTTCGATCGCAGTCCCTGACACTCTGGGAACTGCTGATGATCACGGTCATGGAACGTTTGTCGCGGGAATATCGACGTTTGGCGATTTGCGAGCTCAACTGGGTGCAGGCCCGCTCAACCGGGTCGCCCGCTTGTGCTCAGCCAAGGTCATTGACGACACCGGCAACTTCCCAAACCAGCGACTGACACCCAACCAGATGCGCGAGGCGATCACGCGGCTCAATGCGGAGTTTGGCTGTCGGATCTTCGTCATCGCCCTCGGTGACCGCAAGAAGGTAATCGAGGGTGGCAAGGTCGGTCCGTGGGCCGCAACTCTCGATGAGCTCGTCCGAGAACTGGACGTCATCATCGTCGTCGCGGCCGGCAACCGTCCGCCGCGAAGCGGATTGCGAGTCGAACAAGCTGTGACCGAGTATCCTGGTTATCTAGTGGAGCCCGGCAATCGGCTGTGCGAGCCAGCTGGCGGAATGAACATCGTTACCGTCGGTTCACTGGCACATGGAAGCGGACTCGGCCCGAGGGCTGAGGACGATGTGGGTGTGCGGGCAATCACCGCGGCCATGGAGCCTTCCCCGTTCTCTCGCGCCGGGCCCGGTGTCCGCGGCGCGATCAAGCCTGATTTCGTCGACGTCGGCGGCACCTTGATTTACGACGGTACCGTGGCCCGTCTGCGCGGCGGTGAGGAGATACCCGAGGCAGGTGTTCTGTCCCTGCATTTTCGACCCGTAGAACGCCTTTTCGCCAGCCGCTCTGGAACGTCGCATGCTGCCCCGCTTGTCGCGTTTAAGGCCAGCCAGATCCTCGCCCGCTTTCCCGACGCATCAGCGAATCTTGTGCGCGCACTCCTTGCCGGCAGCGCTACCGTGCCTGCAGAATCAACTGCTCGCCTGCAAATGATTGGCGATAATTCCGAACGAGCCATTTGCGGCCATGGGTTGGTAAATACCGAGCGCGCGGCGTTTTCCGACGACGCTCGCGTTGTCCTCTATGCGGAAGACGAACTCGCGATCGATCATTTTGCCGTCTATCAGATCCCCATTCCCGAGCTATTTCAGACCACGCAGGGGCGTCGATCGATACGGGTGAGCCTGGCCTATGATCCGCCTGTCCGGCATAGTAGGCGGGATTATAATGGCGTGTCGATGGGTTTTCGATTGATCCGTGGGTGCGAGCCGGAACTCATTTTCGAGCATTTTCGCCGCCGGACTGAAGACGAAGGCCCGTTCCCTGAGATGGGTCCTCGCTTCAACTGCCAACTCGAACCTAGTTCGACAATTCGCGAGAAATCGAGCCTTCAGACAGCGACAATTTCGTTTTCGCGAGATGTCAGCCGGTATGGCGACACATACTACCTTGTCGTTCGCTGCGCTGCAGGCTGGGCCGATGAGATTCCTCGGCAGTCCTTCGCTGTCACGGTTGAAATCGCCCACGAGGCCGAAGTGCAGCTCTATGAGCGCTTGCGCCAACGGGTCAGGGTTCGCGCTTAAGGTTGTATCCACTAATAGGTGGTCGGCATCAGTGCGACCCTGATGGTTATTATAGCACCCCCCACGCGCGAAACCTCCCCCTGCCCGTCATCTCGCGAAGGCCGAGCTCGCCGATAAGATTGAGCGCGCCCTGCTTCGAGACTTTTAGCACCTCTTGGATCATGCCGGTCGAGACGATCGGCCGCGAGAGTACGAATTCGACCAGGTCGGCCAGTTTCGAGCTGGTCCGCCGTTGTTTGAGCCGCCGTTCCATCTGGCTTTTCGCCATCACCAGCCGATCGTGTTCCTTCAGGCCAGCCAGCGCCGCCTCTTGGATTCCATCGAGGTAGGCCAGCAGCCGATCGCTGCGATTGCGCGCACGCCTCCGCTCGCGCGGAATGGTTTTGGCACCGAGATGCAGGCTGGCGAGATGATTGGCTGCAAGACCCTCCTGCCGCAGCAGCGCGGCGACGAACAGCGGCCCGAGCCAGACGGCATGCTGCAGCACCTCGATGTCGGACCAAGGCCTCGAGCAGAATTGCGCCGCGCAGCACGACCGGCAACTCCCGCGTTTCCGCGAGGACGGCCCGCCATTCGGCCAGCCGTTCCTCTTCATTCCAGTCAAGATCGTAGATCAGGCCGTTTTGCGGCTCCGGCCGGTCGTCCGAACGCGGCGTCCTCGCCGGCACGTCGGCGCCGCTCAGAATCTTTGACGAGCGCGCCAGGACAGCATCGATCTCGGCAAACTCTTCAGCCAGAGGATCGTCCTCATCATCATCCCGAACATCGGCTTCAACTACGCTGGCTCCAGCCCCCTCCCTTCCCGGTTTTTTTGTCCCGCCGCCGGTATGGCCCCACCCCTGCCGGTCAGCGCCAAAAAACCTTCCAGGCCGAGCGCCCACTCCGGCTTTTGCGACAAAATGCGCCGGCGGGTTCGCAGCACCGCGTGCGCACGAGTGAGTTCGTGCGTTGGGGTGCGGATGTCCATGTGGGCGTCGTGCAGGACGAGGTCCTCGAGGTGGACAAGCTCGCCTTCGAGGGGTCAGAACAAGAGCTGCTCAAAATCGTACGCAGGCTTTATCAACCAAAGACAGCAATCCCCTTGCTGTACACCGCGTTTCATGGGATTCTTTGGACGCGATCCGAAGGAGATGAGAATGCCTGAAACGATGCTTGCCGCGCTTTCCAGTATCCGGACCGTTGAAGAGATGATCGTGGCCTTCGGGGATGAGCAGCATTGTCGTCGGTTGCTGGAAAGCATGGTGTGGCCGGATGGTCGGATTTGTCCGGCCTGTGGTTACAAGCGTTCGATCGCGCTTGCTGGTCGCGATACCGGCAAGGGGCGTGCGCGACCGGGTCTCTATCAATGCTCCAACGGCGATTGCCGGTTCCAGTTCACCGTGACGACCCATACCCCGCTGCATTCGACCAAGCTGCCCTTGCGTGTCTGGTTGAAGGCCATGTGGCTGCTGCTGCAATCGGATAAGGGCTTGTCCTCCGTACGGCTCGCCGAGATCCTTGGCGTGAGCCAGCCGACGGCCTGGCGGATGGGTCACGCACTGCGGCTGATGGTGGCGCGGGAAAACATGCTCGACGGCACGGTTGAGATCGACCATTTCCATCTCGGTGGAAACCCCCGAAAGCGGCCGGATGACCCACCTCCGGGCCGGGGCCGGAAAGGCCAGGCGAATACGGAGAAGGCGCCGGTCATGGCCATGGTGCAGCGGCCGACCGACGTCACGTTCGGCGCTCCGGCCGGTGACGCGCGTGCCGCGGTCGTGACCGGTCTTTCAGCGCGAGCAAGCGAACGCGTCATTGAAGCGCAGATCGAATCGAGAGCTCATTTGATGAGCGACGAGTGGAAAGCATTCATGGCCATTGGTGAGAGCTTTGCCAAGCACGAGACCGTGAAGCATTCCAGTGGTGAGTATGTTCGCGACGCCGTCCACGTTAATTCGGTGGAGGGCTTCAACTCCCGCGTCCGCCGCACCATCGCCGGCGTTTTTCATCATATCAGCCCGGAGCATGCCGACCTGTATTTCCACGAGATTGGCTTCCGATGGTCGCAACGCGTGGTGTCTGGGAGCGCTGTTCGGAAAACCCGGCATGGTCGAGAAGTCTTGAGAACCATCTGGTCGCGCGTGCCGCCGGCGCTGCAACTACTGAGCGTCTTTCGCGCTGCCACGGGGCGTCAGATGCGCCGAAGCCCGGACGGCGGAATCATCATCAAATCAACCGTAGCTGCCTTTGGTTGATAAAGGCCTCGTACGCTAAGGTCGAACGGAGCATGAACATCATGCCGCCCGTCGGATTGGCGCTGGCAAGCGAAGCGATCTGAAGCCTTCGGGCATCTGGTGCTCAGAATCCCAGGTGTAGATGCCTGTGAGGTTGATGTGTTCCCAACTGAGCGGCGAGACGTGTTTGAGCAGGTCATTCGAGATAGTCCGATCCGCCATGCGAAGGTGCGTGGCTGCGCGGTCAAGATAGACGGTGTTCCAATGGACGATGGCGCTGACGACGAGATTGAGACCGGAAGCGCGGAATGCCTGGCTCTCGAATGACCGGTCACGGATTTCTCCGCGCTCGTGGAAGAACACCGCGCGCTTGAGCTTATGCGCTGCCTCACCCTTGTTGAGGCCGGCTTGGCACCGTCGGCGCAAGGCCGGGCTCGAATACCATTCGATCATGAACAGTGATCGCTCGATCCGGCCGAGTTCCCGCAGCGCCTTGGCCAACTGGCTTTCCTTCGGAGACGCCGAGAGCTTCTTCAGGATCGTCGAGGGGACGACGGCGCGCGTGGTGATCGACGCTGCCAGATGTAGCAGGTCATCCCAATGGTCAAGGATCAACGCGTTGTTGATCGGTGCACCGATGTGGTTCGTCAGCGCCGGGTAGCCGTCGCCTTTCTCGAATGTGTGGAACTTGCGATCTTTGAGGTTGCGTAGCCGCGGCGCAAAGCGTTTGCCGATAAGGGCGAACAGCCCGAAGACGTGATCGCTCGCGCCGCCAGTGTCAGTAAAATGCTCCTGGATATCCAGGATCGTATCCTGGTCAAACCAGGCCATCGAGCACGTAGGCCGCTTCGCTTTCAGTGGGGCTGATGGGCAAGATACTGAAATAGCCGTACTGATCCGACAGGTGGCTGTAGAATTTCGATCCCGGTTCGCTGCCATAGTGCAGATTGACGTCACCGCGTTTTGCCGCTCGGTCGCTCGCACGGAAGAACTGTCCGTCGGACGACGCGGTCGTTCCGTTGCCCCACAGATGGGAATGTGGGTGACCGGTATGTGCGTCGGTGATGCAGGCCTGAGCGGCGCGATAGGTTTCTGATCGGGCATGGAAGGTGCGCATCCAGCCAATCTGATGGGCGCTGATGCCCTTGGAGGCGCCGGCCATCCGCTTCGGACCGAGATTGGTTGCATCGGCCAGGATGCCGGCCAGCATGGCAGAGACATTCCGTGGGGCGTCGCCTGTGCGGACATGTGTGAAGTGATTGGCAAAGCCCGTCCAATCATGCACTTCCCTCAGGAGATCAGGAACTTCGACCAGCGGATATATCTCGCTGATCTCTGCGTTCAGTTCTTCGGCTGCCGCAGGAACGTCGCCGACGGTCGGCGTCACGATCAGCGTTCCCGCTTCGAGACGAACACCCTCGAGCTTACCAGCGCGAGCGCGATAGGCCAGGCGCTTCAGATTGAAGTCCAGCACCTGCTTTACTTCGCTCAGCCAGGCGGCGACGTCACTGCCCACACCAAGGCCAAGCCGATCATCTTCCTTCATCGTGGTGAACGTAGATCGCGGCATGAGGTGCTCGTCGATCGGACGGAACGAGCGGCTGCCCTCTACCCATATATCCGCCGAGCGAAGGCGCTCGCGCAATGCGGCGAGCGTGGCTATCTCATAGAGGCGGCGATCAGGCTTCTGCTGCCCAAAGATCAGTTTCCGATCGGTTGGACTGAGATGGCTGGCCGGAACACGCTCGGGCAGTGCACCCCGTCCCTCCGAATGAAGCCTTCGGAGCATCGCAATGGCTGTGAGCAAGGAGTCGTGGCGGCGCGCTGAACGGAACGCAAAGGTCGCCAGGAACGCCGACGCATATTTGATGACGCCACTATGCTGCTCGGCCGCCAAGACCAGCGGGGATGCCTCATTTTCCTCGACCATTGCTGCAAGCTCCGGCTTCATCCGAAGCAGCCGGTGCCAACCGAGCATCTGGTCGACCACCTCAAGTGCGTCCTGACCCCTATCGTTGGCCGATTGCAGCGCCGATATCGTATCGAGGAAAAGACGCAGGGCCTTGGAGGTATCTGTCCGATGGTCCATGTGCCGCCGTTTCTTGCGGCTGTGCGCCTGGGAGAACAGCCGTCCGATCAGCTTGATGAACATCGTCACGGCGTCATCGGTTAGCTTCTCGCCGAGCTTGATCACCTGCGCGACGATCAGGGCGTGACGACGGCTCGCGTTGAAGTCGTTGGCCAGCCACGCCGGCGTGGAATTGCCCTCGCGGACCATCTGGTCCCACCGCCCGGGAGCCACGCGCGCCCGTAAACCGGGATCGATTCCAAGCGTGCGCAGGAATGCAATCCGCTCGGTCAGTCCTATCAGATTTGAAGCCGCGGGCGCTTCCGGCGCCGACCGCAACCAATGGAAGCGGGTCTGACTGATCGCCGCGTCAACCTCGAGCAGCTTGTCGAGCGCCTGCAGCTTCTCAGGGGCCAGACCTTCGATAAGCGCTTCCTCCGCGCGGCGGCGAGCTATGGCACGAGCCGCAAGACCCATTCGCTCGATGATCTCTGCCGCGGGCAACAGTGCTCCGCGTTCTCGCAGCGTGGCAACGATGGCATTCACAATCGAAGCGCCGCTGTCGGACATCGCGGCCGCCTCCACTGCCGTCAACAGCGCGGCGCGACGATCCTGAGCTGTCGCGCTTCTGACGCCGAGACAGATCATCAGACGCGCAATGTGATCGCGACGCGTCTCTTCGCGGCGGGCATAGGTTGTGAACACACTGGGATCGGCGCCGATCTGGTCGGCGACATATTTCAGCATCGCGCCGGGCGGAATTTCGCCTGCCGCCAGCACCCGACCTGGATGTCGCATCACGCAAAGCTGAACAGCGAAGCCGAGCTTATTGTGCTCGCGCCTGCGCAGGTCGATCTGGAGGCGATC
Source organism: Mesorhizobium sp. WSM4837 (assembly GCF_055811435.1). Lineage (NCBI taxonomy): Bacteria > Pseudomonadati > Pseudomonadota > Alphaproteobacteria > Hyphomicrobiales > Phyllobacteriaceae > Mesorhizobium > Mesorhizobium sp. WSM4837. The sequence goes on along the minus strand of NZ_JBVVQE010000073.1, from coordinate 13,337 downwards.
AGCCGCGGAGACGTCGCGCCCCGGCAATCGTGAGACCAAGCAAGCTCAGTTCATGCTCGTTCGCCCTTAGCGTACGATTTTGAGCAGCTCTTGTTCTGACCCCAACATATGCGATTTTGGCCAACTTGCGGAACAATCCGAGAACGTCACGGCTTGTTCTCCTTGGCTTGGAGGAGCATGGCGACGTTTTCGGCGGCAAATTTGAACCCTCTGCGGTCGGGAATTCGCTCAGCGGAGATCGGGTAGCGTGGCCGCTTTGGATCGATGCCGGTGATCCGGAACCGTTCGCTTCCGGTGCGGAACTCGCGTCCGAAGTCCGAAGGGGCCAATCCGAATTGCTCTGCCAAGAACTCGAACCTGTCTTTTTCGAGATTGAATGCGGTGCCGTCGGAAGCGGGAATGCTGACGCGGAACACGGGCTCGAAGAAGAAGCCGGTATCCGTGCCGTGCCATCCGGCGCCCTCGATGACCAGGCCATGGTCCTCAGCGATCTTCTGGCAGACTTCGAGCATGCGGGTCTGGATCTCTTCGCATGTCGCTGGCGTCAGACGGGTTATGAGCCTGCCCTTCGTCATTTGCCCTTCCTCACCTGATAGACAGTACCGCGTGAGACGCCGAGATCGCGGGCGATTTGTTGGGCCCTGACCCTGTTTAAGCCTTTGCTGGATCGCGTCGCGGTCGATTTTCGGCGGCCGGCCCTTGTATGTGCCGCGCTTCTTGGCGGCAGCGATTCCCTCCGCCTGGCGCTCGCGCCGCAGATTGGTCTCGAACTCGGCAAAGACACCAAGCATGTCAAAGAAGGCCTTACCGGCGGCGGTCGACGTATCGACAGGTTGTTCTGTCGCGGAGAGATGCGCGCCCTTCGTCTTGAGCTTGTCCACGATCATCTGCAGGTCGCGCAGCGATCTGGCCAGGCGGTCAATCCGGGTGACGACAAGCGCCTCGCCAGCATGAATGAAGTCGAGAATGGTGTTGAGTTGCGGACGGCCTTCCAGGGTAGAGCCGCTCTTCTGCTCCTCGCGAATGACCTCGCAGCCGGCGGCCTTGAGCGCGGCGATCTGTCCGGCGAGGTTCTGGTCGGTGGTGGAGGTGCGGGCGTATCCAATGAGGGTCATGCAAGCTGTTCATTTTGGGTGTGCCGGCGCGATGCTCTGTTCATAACGACGATTGAGCCCAAAACAGGCTTTCCGGTTGCGACGTGTTCATGGCGGGTGTTCAGGCCGGGTATACCCAAATTAGAACACGCCCATCGGTTCCGGCGGTCAGTTACGCCGTCGTCGTGGTTTCAGCTTTCTGGTAACCTCCGCCACCCACGCGACTGCACCGGGCGTGGCCTGCCAGGCCTGGCCGTTTTCGTCGACGTAGTCAGCTGCCTCATCCTCGCCCCCCAAAGTGATATAGCCGTCGATGGAAGCAACCAAAGGCTGCTTGCCGGAAAAGACGCCAGGCGTCGTGCCCACGAATATCACCATCCTGCCACTGCCGCCGAAATCACCGGAGCTCAACCCGGTCGAAAACCTCTGGCTCGTCATGCGCGAAAACTGGCTGTCGAACCGCATCTTCAAATCCTATGACGATATCGTCGCCCATTGCTGCGATGCTTGGCGCAAGCTCGAAAACCAGCCTTGGCGCATCATGTCCATCGGCCGAAGAGAATGGACAAATGGGTTCTGATCAGTGAGGAAGCGTATTATATTACATATGAAACGTAATATTAATTCAATGAGTGGGAATTGAGTGATAGAAAGAAATAGATAATATCGATCGTTAGCAAGCACTAATAGAAGATATCGCGCGCGAGTATTTGGAACATGCTCGCGGTGGCAGGAGAGCGACTTCCCCATATGAGAGGAACGAGCGATGTATTTCGGCTGAGAAATCCATTCTCATCCAAATAAATATTGCGTCAATCGTCGATGAGCGAGATGCGTTTGCAGTAATTATTTATTACTAAGTACAGAAGCTGGCAAGCTCTCTTCTAATACACCCCGTTAATTGCGCCTCCGGTGAGCAGCAATTGTTATGCTGTGGCCAGCGTTCCAATTTAACGGGGGAGGCATTCTGAGGGCGGCCACACGAGATCTCAAGAAATATAGCTATCACCGGAGAGCGGTATGCTGAACAATACCATCGCAAGAAATTCATTGCCGAGTATCGATCTTCTGTATGATTATGGACCGTTCTTGCGATTGAGCGAGTCTGAAGGTGGTATTGGGAGCTTTGCTCAAAACAGCCGGCGCCCGCGGGTTGGCATTGTGGGCGCCGGCATCAGTGGCTTGGTGGCGGCGACTGAACTTTTGCGCGCCGGAATAACGGACATCGTGCTATTTGAGGCGCGGGATCGTATGGGTGGGCGGGCTTGGTCACAAATCTTCGACCCGCGCGAACCGCATCTCATTGCCGAGATGGGCGCTATGCGCTTTCCTTCCAGCGCAACCTGCCTGTTCCATTATCTGGACAAATTGAGGATAGATACCGCAGCTTCCTTCCCCGATCCGGGCATCGTGGATACCGAGGTGCACTATCGAGGTGCGCGTCATTTATGGCAGGCCGGCGAGTCTCCGCCGCCACTGTTCAGACGCGTTCATCAAGGATGGCAGGCTTTGATAAGCGACGGTTACGTGCACGAAGGGATTCAACTGCCCGCACCGGCGAAGATCACAACTTTGCTTCGGTCGCATCGCTTTGACCAAGCTCGTGACGCATGGCAGGCCTGGCTAGATTCGTTTCGCGACATCTCCTTCTATTCGGCCCTCGTCACCATCTTTACCGGACCGCAGCCACCAGGGCGCGTACCTTGGAAAAGGCCGGAAGATTTTGAGCTTTTCGGATCGCTGGGGATTGGATCTGGAGGCTTTTTACCTGTGTACCAAGCCGCGTTTACTGAGATGCTGCGTCTAGTAATTAACGGGTACGAGGACGATCAGCGCCTGATTATGGGAGGGATCTCCCTGTTGGTGAAACGGTTGGCTGAACAGGAGCTTAACGGTGTGAGTTTGCGGCAGCGTGTCCGCTACGGTCATGTAAGCCGTATTTACAAACAGGGCGGTCAGATTCTCGTGACATGCGCAGGAGGGCAGGTCGTGCCTTTTGACCGCGTCATCGTCACTACCAGCAATCGAGCTATGGAGCTGGCCCATCGTCTCACGGCGGATGGAACCTTTCTTACTAACGAAGTTTTGCGAGCGGTCAGAGAAACTCACCTTACCGGCTCTTCCAAGCTGTTTATGCTGACGGAAAACAAGTTCTGGTTAAAAAAGGGCTCGCCGACAACCATCTTGTCAGATGGCCTTGCCAGAGGGGTTTACTGCCTAGACTATCAGCCAGATGATCCGGATGGTAAGGGCGTGGTGCTGTTAAGTTATACATGGGAAGATGATGCTAACAAAATGCTTTCCATTCTGGACAAAAAGGAACGGTGCCAGCGTCTGGTCGATGATCTGGCCACCATTTCCCCTGATTTCGCCCGTCATCTAGTCCCGGCTAACGGTGACTATGAACGTCATGTCCTGCAGCACGATTGGCTGATGGATCCATATTCAGTAGGTGCCTTCAAGCTCAACTATCCTGGTGAAGACATCTATTCAGAACGGTTATTTTTCCAATTCGCTACCGCAAAAAGACCGGAAGAAGACACGGGCTTGTATCTCGCAGGATGTGGATGCTCCTTTACCGGCGGGTGGGTCGAGGGCGCGGTACAAACGGGCTTGAATGCCGCATGTGCTGTTATCCGCAGCAGTGGCGGCCAGCTCTTGAGCGGTAACCCTATTGATTCGATGAATTCCGCTTATCGATATTGAGAACCGGTAAATTTAGCGTTCTTTAGAAAAGGCTTCTTAAATGTTTGCAACGTCCACACTCGAGGAGATTTGCAATCAAATACTTGAACCGCGCCGGGTTTGCCGGAGGCTCCAAACCTTGAGAAGGTGGAGCCATCATGAGCAAGACGACTAACAGGTTTTCTCCCGAGGTGCGCGCCCGCGCGGTGCGCATGGTTTTGGATCACGAAAGCGAGCATGGTTCGCGCTGGGCGACGGTGTCCTCGATCGCGGCAAAGATCGGCTGCACGGCGCAGTCGCTCAATGAGTGGGTGAAGAAGGCTGAGGTGGACAGCGGCGTGCGCGCCGGCCTTCCCACCGAGGTTGCCGAGAAGCTGAAGGCTCTGGAGCGGGAGAACCGGGAGCTTCGGCAGGCCAACGAGATCCTGCGCAAGGCGTCGGCATATTTTGCCCAGGCGGAGCTCGACCGCCCGTTCAAGCCATGATCGCGTTCATCGACGATCACCGGGAGGCGCATGGGGTCGAGCCGATCTGCAAGGTGCTGCCGATCGCCCCGTCGACCTACCACGACCAAGTCGCCAAGCGGCGCGATCCCTCCCGGCTGTCGGCGCGGGCGAAGCGCGATGAGGAACTCAAGGTCGAAGTGCGGCGCGTGTTCGAGGAGAACTTCCGGGTCTATGGGGTGCGCAAGGTCTGGCGGCAGCTGAGGCGGGAAGGCTTCGACGTCGCCCGCTGCGCCGTCTCGCGGCTGATGCGCCAAATGGGTCTCGAAGGGGCGATCCGCGGCAAGCCGGTGAAGACCACGATCAGCGACAAGGCCGCTCCCTGTCCGCTCGATCAGGTCAACCGCCAGTTCGCACTGCAACGCTTCGTTTCGATCTTCTCGGCTCTGCGCAATCTCTTCGTACCCGCCCCGCTCAAAACGCTCCGCTCTCGCTACACATATTCACCGCCTGCTGTGGCGCGGTGGCAGCATTCGTGCTCTCAGCAGTTCGGGGCCTGCCCTGCCGTACATTGCGCGCTTGAGGGTCTTGAGGCGGTTGATCTGACCTTCGGCCTGTCCGTTGCTCCAGGGCAGCTCGATGGCGTTGTTGACCGCATCGATGTCTCTGCGCAAAACACGGGCGAATCGCATGATCGGAATGATGTCGGAGTCGATTGCATCGTCGATCCAGGGGTCCAGTGTTTCCGACCTCCTGCTCCGAAGGATACCGTTGAAGCGCATTGCCAGGCGTCGCATCTCGGCGAATGCGTCAGATCCCTGCTTCAGGGCATCGACTTTCCTAGCTTGTCGAGGCGTCAGCAGACCTCTTGGCCTTATGCACAGCGCCGCGGCAACAACTGGCGAAATCGCGTGGCCGGTATCCGGATCTCGAACGGGTCCCAAGCTGATCGCCATCGAAGGAACATCATCGGCGCGCACTCTTTCGGCCCGCCGCCAAGCTCCCAGCAGTCGCTCCAGATGGGAGAAGCTGCAGGTGTAGCCGCGCTGCTTGACATCATGAAAAAGATGCCGTCCGCAGCGGTTCCCTTCCTTCCAGCATTGGGCAAGGAACGTTTCAAAGCACCATGGTGATGTGGGGTTCAATGCTGCTCGCCGCCTATCTGGCGGAGCCTTGAACTTCAGCCACTTCGCTACGCTGCGACGCTCATAGCCGGTCCGTCGGGCGATCTCGCTGTAGGATAGAGCCTCCTGGCGTAAGGCGTGGAGCATCTCGAATATCTCCTGGCGAGACTGCCTATGCGCGAGACGGGCACGCCGGCGATGTGTCGCAGCGTCGAGACAAATCGAAGCCAGCTCTCCCGAGGACAGACGCCGGCAAGCTGTGCGTGGACTTAGCGAAACAGCCGTCCGCAATTTAGCGGAATCCCTGTCCCGAGTTTGCGAAACACGCAACCAAAAGATGAAAGTGCGATGTTCAGGCGCATCGGGTGCGACTGCACCGAGTTACGTGATTTGAAGTTGGGGTCAGAACAAGAGCCGTGCAGAATCGTACGCTAAGAACGAACGAAGCGTGAAGCGGGTTTGCTTATGTCTCGCGATTTCCGGGGCGCGCCGTCTGATCCCAGTGGAAAACCGTCGCAGCAGAATAGCTGCTGTTTCCACATCCAGTCTGCTCGGCAACATTCAGCGGCAGTTGGTGTTGTGTGCGGAGTTGAGCAGTGGCCAGGCGCAAGATTCTCAAAGCTCCGGATCGACGGGAGCTTTTCGATATTCCGGCTGATGAGGACAGCCTGATCCGACACTATTCATTGTCCGCGGCTGATCGCCTCCAGATCGACCTGCGCAGGCGCGAGCACAATAAGCTCGGCTTCGCTGTTCAGCTTTGCGTGATGCGACATCCAGGTCGGGTGCTGGCGGCAGGCGAAATTCCGCCCGGCGCGATGCTGAAATATGTCGCCGACCAGATCGGCGCCGATCCCAGTGTGTTCACAACCTATGCCCGCCGCGAAGAGACGCGTCGCGATCACATTGCGCGTCTGATGATCTGTCTCGGCGTCAGAAGCGCGACAGCTCAGGATCGTCGCGCCGCGCTGTTGACGGCAGTGGAGGCGGCCGCGATGTCCGACAGCGGCGCTTCGATTGTGAATGCCATCGTTGCCACGCTGCGAGAACGCGGAGCACTGTTGCCCGCGGCAGAGATCATCGAGCGAATGGGTCTTGCGGCTCGTGCCATAGCTCGCCGCCGCGCGGAGGGGGCGCTTATCGAAGGTTTGGCCCGTGAGAAGCTGCAGGCGCTCGACAAGCTGCTCGAGGTTGATGCGGCGATCGGTCAGACCCGCTTCCATTGGTTGCGGTCGGCGCCGGAAGCGCCCGCGGCTTCAAATCTGATAGGACTGACGGAGCGGATTGCATTCCTGCGCATGCTCGGAATCGATCCCGGTTTACTGGCGAGCGTGCCTTCCGGGCGGTGGGACCAGATGGTCCGCGAGGGCAATGCCACGCCGGCGTGGCTGGCCAACGACTTCAATGCGAGCCGTCGTCACCCCCTGATCGCCGCGCAGGTGATCAAGCTGGGCGAGAAGCTAACCGATGACGCCGTGACGATGTTCATCAAGCTCATCGGGCGGCTGTTCTCCCAGGCGCACAGCCGCAAGAACCGGCGGCACATGGACCATCGGACAGACACCTCCAACGCCCTGCGTCTTTTCCTCGATACGATATCGGCGCTGCAATCGGCCAACGATAGGGGTCAGGACGCACTTGAGGTGGTCGACCAGATGCTCGGTTGGCACCGGCTGCTTCGGATGAAGCCGGAGCTTGCAGCAATGGTCGAGGAAAATGAGGCATCCCCGCTGGTCTTGGCGGCCGAGCAGCATAGTGGCGTCATCAAATATGCGTCGGCGTTCCTGGCGACCTTTGCGTTCCGTTCAGCGCGCCGCCACGACTCCTTGCTCACAGCCATTGCGATGCTCCGAAGGCTTCATTCGGAGGGACGGCGTGCACCGCCCGAGCGTGTTCCGACCACCCATCTCAGTCCAACCGATCGGAAACTGATCTTTGGGCAGCAGAAGCCTGATCGCCGGCTCTATGAGATCGCCACGCTCGCCGCATTGCGCGAGCGCCTTCGCTCGGCGTCTCGGCCAGGCAAGTCCAGCGGCTAATGAAGACGTTTCAATCTGAAGGCGCGCCGGCTCTTCGCCACAAGGCGCGTGGCCGTCCCTCCAAGAACCGCATTCTTGATGGCCCTGTGCCGCAAGGAGGTCCGCACGCTGACGCAGGCTCTGACGCTGCGTTACGATAAGGTGATGTTCATTCTCCACCCGACCGAATTGGCGAAGAAGCTTGCCTGCAAGAAGGTGGTCGTCTGCGACTATGCTGATGGCCGTCTCGAGATCATGCATGAGGGTGTCGCCCTGCCCTACAGAGCCTTCGATGAGCTGCGCTCGGTTCACCGTTCGGCGATCGTCGAGAACAAGCGGCTGGACGCCGCCCTGGAGATGGTTGCCGAGATGCAGGTCGGCCGCGAGTCGCGCGCTCCCGTTGTGGCCGTCCCCACCGCCATGCGACATTCTACTTTGCTGGCGCCGCGACATTCGAACTTTGGTTGCAACATCGCGCACAAAGCATGACATCGCCAGATGCCGGGCCGGTCCGAATTCGTTACGTTGAGGTAAGCACCACGCCGCCAACCGGACGATTGCGAGCGGGCTAGCGATGGAGGCGCGGTGGCCAGCTCTCGATCAGGCTGGTCGCGGCCTTGGTTGCCCATCTCAATGACATCGGATCGTACTTCCCCCTGTCGCGCGCGAAATACGCCCCTCCCGTCATCGAGACGAAACGAGATCCTCTTTCACCTTCCTGCAGAAATGACGCCCGCCTGGAGCGCCATCACCAAGCGAATTGCGTTGCCCGCGAGGTCGAACAGCCCGAGCTTGATCACGAGCCCGTCGTGAAGCTTCTCCTGCAACCGGCGCGCGACTTGGCTCTTGACCGAGTTCGACCGCGAACCCGGAGTCGCCGTCGGTGTTTGCGACCTTGGCATGGGATGGCCGGAGCTCGGCTATGTAGCCCGGTCGGATACCTCGACAGCTTGCCCGGGCCGTTCGGCAGGCCATGTCCTCGCTTACCTGCTCGGCAACGAGCCCCGGTCAATTCCGGCAGTTCAGTCAACTTTTCGACGACGCTCAGTCATCGGATCCTTTCGGCAAGGTTGCCACGTCTGTTCGACCTAAAAGCTGGTGCAGGGTGAGCAGCGGCGAGCGCATCGCCTTGGCATAGGCGTAGTGGAAGCGACCGAAATTGCTGAGGCGCCGCTTTCCTATGCCGTGCTGTTCGGCGACGGCGACCGCGTAGGACAGGACGCGTCGGGGCGAACCGGGCTCGCGGAGCCGAATCTTTCGTGCTTCGAGCCATTCGACGACAACCGCCTCAGCCGCTTTGTAGGCGCAATTCAACTGATCCGGCCGTGAAAGGACGATGATGGCTTCCCAGGGAGCAAGTGTCGATGTGAGCGGCGATGCCGCATCGAGCAGCGCCGCTTCATAGGCGTCGGCCGTGTCCTCCCCGCCATTATCGAGACGATCGCACATGCATCGACGAACATTATTCGTCACCACCTGTGAGGTCATGGTCGAGCTCGTGATAGGCCTGCGGTGGAACCGGCTTTCGACCTGGCTGAAAAGACAGGCCGTGCTTAGCCAGAATCTTTTGCGCTGGCTCATACTTCACGGCGGCTTGTTCGTGCCGTTAGGTTCGCGGCTACGCAGCGCGGCCACCATGTTGGCGCGATGGACGATACGATCCCGTTCCTGCTGCGCCAGCCCTTCCGCGATCAACATTGGCGGCGAAACCCCTGAGCCACGCGACCCAAGCCCGGTATCGCGCAACGAACGGCTTCGGGAAGACGGGCAGAGGCTGCGTGCCGCACGCGCCCTCATGGTCTTGGCGCTTCGCGACCGCGCGGGCGGGCCACGCTGTTCTGGCGCCGCGAGGCGCGTGATGCGTGTCCACAACCTGACAGCGGCACACAAAATGCCAGGTTCAAAACAAACATTGGCGAAATGTCAGGTTCTTACAACCCGCCATCTGGGCACTGTGGAGGTTTTTCAAAGCATATCCATGCGCTTACTGCGCGCTGAGCGCGCTGGCACGGGCTTTGCACATAGAAGTGCGACACTGAATCAGGGTGACTGCACGCGGACCGGCAAGACGAGCATGATCTCTTCCGTTGAACCCGTGTGCCCGTCTTTGAGAGGACGGACTGAAACAGCACCTTCTAACGGATTTGCTGCAGGCCCTGGCGAGCTACAAGGGGTCCAGCCCAGCCTCGCCCGTCATTCGAAAACACGTGCCCGACCAAGGAGAAGACGGATCGACACCTTCCTGGCGCGGCCGAGCATGTTGATGCCGACATTCTCGAGCTTGATGCCGAGGTCTTGGGAGATCACCTGGCCGCCGGTCACGATGCCGGCGGGCCGACGTGCGTTGTCCCACCGGGTGATGCGGGCAAGGGCGAGACGGAAAAATGGGCTCGACTTCCCGGTTGTCAACCTTTCCTTTTTCCCTCGTTCTCAGAAGTAATCTTGAGGAGTAAACGATGCTCAGTGGAATGGCCGACCGTGGCGACGCTCAGATATATTATGAAGTTCGTGGAAGCGGTCCACATCTTCTGCTGATTTCGGGCGCCGGAGGTGACGCCGGGTATTTCTCAGGTCTGGCTGAGGATCTTGCCAGCGCCTTCACAGTCATAAATTACGACAGGCGGGGCAACTCACGCAGTACGGGCCGCTCTGAGACGCCGATCACGGTCGCGCAGCAGTCGGATGATGCGCGCGCGCTGATCGACCAGCTTGCCGGCGGCAAGGCCCTGGTTTTTGGAAACAGCGCCGGAGCGATCGTCGCGCTTGATATTGCAGCCCGTCACCCCGATGTCCTGCGCGGCGTGATCGCGCATGAGCCGCCCGTCACCGGGATGCTCGCTGACGGGGACCCGTTGCGGGGTTTTTTCGACCGCATCGGCGCGCGCTACCGTGAAGCGGGCGCTCAAGCTACTGTCTTCGAGTTCCTCCAGGCCGTCCGGGGCGAGGGCAGCGAAAGCACATATATCTGGCCGGAAGATCTCCAGGCGAGGTTCCTTGGGAATGCCGACCACCTGTTTGGGAATGAATGGGCGGCTTGGGGACGCTTTGTTCCCGACGAGGCAGCACTGCGCAGCGCCAAATTCCCTATAATTCTCGGCGCGGGTTCAGCTGACCGCGGGCTGTTCTATGCCCGGCCATCCGTCGAAATTGCGCGGCGGATTGGCGTTCCCTGGGTTGAGTTTCCAGGCATCCACCTCGAATTCATGCCTCGTCCCGCTCTTTTTGGCGCGGCAGTCCGTGTGCTGGCATGCCTGATGCACACTGCGGCGGACGCCCTCCCCGAGGCGTGGAATACCGAAGCTGGGGGATGAACGCGCAGCGATCCCCCCACTCGTGATTGACACGATTGTTTCGGGAAGCGATGGGCAGCTTCAAAATGTCCCGTCGACGCGCACCAGAGCTGCCATGCCACTAGGATAAGCATCATGGTTCTATGAGGAACGAAGGGCTGGTTTTCCGCTTTGTCAGCCAAAACCGGACTGACAGCACACGTCCCAAAGACTGCAGATGCGAACATTCTGCTTCTTCGGCTTTTACCGGTTGCATGGAAGGTCGAGCGAGTGCCATTGTACCATCGTATTGTGTGCTATGACACATCAAACAGTGTGCTGAGACGAAGCGGTGCGGTGCCTTACGCTGACTTCCTTGCCGAACTTGAGCGCGCCGGCCTCAGTGTGCGCACCTTTGCCGAGTTGATTGGTATGAACCCCAATTCGATCACGAACTATGCAAAACGGAGAGCCCTGCCGCAGCACATCGCCCTTGTTGCCGTGCTCGTCGCGGAAATGGCCGCTAGCGGGGTCGACTATCGCACCGCGATTGCCAAGGTTGCGCCGACGAAGAAGCCGCGCGGCGCTACTCGTCGCGGCCGTTTCGGCGGCGATCGCCAGGCAAGTCTGGATTTACGTTCGTGAGCGCACCACTGGCAAACGGCCATAACCATGACTGACTGGCTGGCCCGGCTCGAGCCCTTCGGCGCTCGTCGGCGCCGTCTATGAATGGCAGGATGCACCGCTCGTCTTCCTAGTCGACGCTGATCAGATCGACGGCAACGAAAAAATCCACCAACTGCGACGCTTGCTGGCAATGCGAGGCGACGCGCCATATCTCGGCATCGTCGCTTCCGGTCGGCTCGACGTCTACGCCATCGCGCTCGATCGCAAAACGCCTGCCCAAGCGCGTATCGCTATCGACGAGTCGACCGAAACGGTCAAGGATTTGTTCCCGCATCTGGCCAATCGCCGACCCCGGGCCGCGCGAACGAAGCAGAGTTGGATTTCTAACGTTGTCCTCAACCTCCTTGCCGAGGCGATCGATTGCCTGATCGGTCTTGACCTTGAGCACGGCGACGCGATCTCGCTCGTGGGCCGAGCCCTCTTCGCCCGCTTCTTGGGGGATCGTGACCTCCTGCCGGCAAATCTGGCTGCGCCGGACGTCGCTGCAGCGATGTTCGACAATGCCGACAATGCGCGTGCGACTTGCAGCTGGCTCGACGAGACGTTCAACGGCGATCTTCTGGCCTTGTCGGTCGACTTATTCGATCACCTGCCGTCCGAAGCCTATCACGTTCTTGGCAACATCATGATGCGCGCGCCAGGCGGCCAACTCTTTCTGGGATGGGCGGAGCGCTGGGATAGGCTCGATTTCGCCCACATTCCCGTCGGCGTGCTCAGCCAAGCCTATGAACTCTATCTGCGCAGCCACGCGCCTGCCAAGCAGAGACAGGAAGGCGGATACTATACCCCCTGGCCCATCGCCGACTTGCTCGTGCGCGCGTCATTTCGCGCGCTGGAGCGTGATGGGGCGACCGCCGACGCGCGGATTCTTGATCCGGCGGCCGGCGCTGGCGTGTTCCTCCTCACTGCATTCCGGGAACTGGTTGCCGCCCGCTGGCGCGCGGACGGCAAGCGGCCCAACACGCAGCGCCTGCGCGAAATCCTCTACGATCAGATCACGGGCTTCGATATCAACGAAGCAGCGCTGCGCTTCGCGGCCCTGGCGCTTAACCTGATTTCGATCGAACTTGATCCCGAGCCCAAGCCGGTCGACAAGCTCCGCTTCGACGATCTGAGGGGCAAAGTGCTTCATCGGATCGGGGCGAATACGGACGCTCCCGGCGCGGCGTTGGGCAGCCTCGGGCCCTTGGTCGACGAGGAACATCGTGGGCGCTACGACATGGTCGTCGGCAACCCACCGTGGTCCTCAGGCACGAAGCTGCCGGACTGGTCATTGGTGCTGTCGACAGTCGCTCGCATCGCCAGTGAACGGACAGGCACCAAGATCGCGCCACCACTCCCCAACGAGGTGCTCGATCTCCCATTTGTCTGGCGCGCGATGGAGTGGGCGAAGCCCGGCGCCCAGATCGCGTTCGCGCTGCATGCCCGTCTGCTTTTCCAGCAGGGTGACGGGATGGTCGACGCGCGCAGGATGCTCTTTCAGGCGCTCGACGTGACATCGGTTATCAACGGTGTAGAGCTGCGACAGACCAAGATGTGGCCGGAAATCTCCGCGCCCTTCTGTTTGCTGATCGCGACCAATCGCATGCCGGAGACCGGCACGGGTTTCCGCTTGATCAGCCCGAGGGTAGAAACCGCACTCAATGCCTCGGGCGCCATGCGCATCGATGTGCATTCTGCCGAGATCATCGCAACGCAGCAGATGGTCGAGACGCCCGACATACTCAAGATCTTATTTAGGGGAACGAAGGCGGACCTCGGCCTTGTCGAGCGGATCAGAACGAAAGGATTTCCCACCCTCGATGCGTTTTGGCGTGACGCGGTTGGCATTTCCGACCGCGGCCGCATGGCAGGTGCCGGGCGCGGCTATCAAACCCTGAAGGCAAGTAGTCGGACCAGGGTGAAGGGCGATGGCCAACCAGGGGTCGGAACAAGATTTTCTTTCCCAGACACGCTAAGGTCGAACGAAGCACGAACATCTGTTTGTCCTCTGGACAAGATTACCAACTCGATTGCG
>NZ_JBVVQE010000072.1:0-34838 GCF_055811435.1 Mesorhizobium sp. WSM4837 | reverse complement strand
CTCCCGCCCAACCCGCTGCCGGAGCCGGACCTTGCATCGGCCGTCCGGCACGAGGTCACCTTCAACGGCGGCATGATGGGAGCCATCGTCATGCAGGAGATGGGCGGCAGCATGGGGAACAGGGGCGAGGATTCCTCCGGCGCGATGGGCGGCATGATGGGCAACCTGGGGGGCATGATGAACATGATGCATTCCGGCGGCATCTGGTTCATCAACGGAGTCGCGGCGGAAGGCCACGTCATGGACCCGATTCTGACGCTTGCGCAGGACAAGAGCCATGTCATCGCGATGACCAACGCGACGGCCTGGCATCACCCGATCCATCTGCACGGCCATTCCTTCCGGGTGATTTCCCGGAACGGCAAGCCGACCCGTCACCGCGAGTGGCAGGACACGGTGCTGATGTCGCCGCGCGAGCGGGTGGAGATCGCCTTCGTCGCCGACAATCCCGGCGACTGGATGCTCCACTGCCACATCCTCGAACACCAGGCCGCCGGGATGATGGGCGTCTTCCGCGTCGCCTGACCAATTCTCGAAAGGAGAACCGAAATGCGAACCATCCTCAACACCCTTGCCCTTGCGTGCTTCGTCTGGGCCGCTGCCCCGGCCATGGCAGGCGAGAAGGGCGTCACGCTCTACAAGAACCCGCAATGCGGCTGCTGCGAGGGCTATGCCGATTACCTGCGGGAGAACGGCTTCGACGTCACCGTCAAGGCGACGCACGACCTGGCGGAAATGAGCCGCGAGGCAGGCATTTCTGACGAGTTCCAGGGCTGTCATCTGTCGTTCGTGGACGGCTACGTCGTCAGCGGCCACGTTCCCGTCGGCACGGTCAAGAAGCTCCTGACCGAGCGTCCCGACATCAAGGGCGTGACGCTGCCCGGCATGCCGATGGGCTCGCCCGGCATGAGCGGCAACAAGGAAGCGCCGTTCGAGATGCTGGAGATCACCAAGTCCGGCGTGGGTGGGGTTTACGCTCGCGAATAGCGCCGCCTGCCGAAAACCCGGAAGGAGCCGACGATGATGGACGGCGGAATGATGGACGGCATGGGGCTGGGCTGGCTTCTGTTCCTGGCGGTGCTTGTCCTCGCGGCCGCGGCCCTGGTGAAGTACCTGTTCTTCAGCGGCCGCAAATGAGCAGGAATGCTGTTGCCCTTGGCATCGTGGCGGCGCTCTCGGGAGTTGTCGCCCTTGCCTTGACATGGCTGTTCGGAGCACGCCCGGGCGAGGCCGCGGCAATCGCGCGGGGACGGCAGGTCTATGCCGCGCACTGCGTTTCCTGCCACGGGGTCAACCTCGAAGGCCAGCCTGACTGGAAAAGGCTGCTGCCGTCGGGACGCATGCCCGCCCCGCCGCACGACGCGTCCGGACACACTTGGCACCACCCGGACGGGGTGCTGTTCCGGATAACCAAGGAAGGTCCCGGGGCCGTGGTGGGCAACGGATACGAGAGCGACATGCCCGGATTCGGGGAAGTGCTGGGCGACGAGGAAATCCGCGCCGTCCTCACGTTCATCAAGAGCACATGGCCGGAGCGGGAACGCACCTACCAGGCGGAGATGAGCCGCCGCGAGCAGGAGAAGGCGCAATGAAGGCGATCCTGTCGGCGCTGGTGCTTGCTGTCCTCGCGGTGGCCAGCAGTGCGCACGCGCAGGAGCCGACGGCCATGGCTCTGCACGAGGAGCCGCAGCACTTGCGCGAACTCGCTTTCGCTGACGAGTCAGGAGAACCGCAGAAGCTTGAAGACTGGCGCGGCAAGGTTGTCTGGTTGGGGAACAACACGGAAACAGCGCACGGATCGCTCATGAGCCGCCGCGCCAGCGGGGCTGGGACAGGATTCCTGCTTTCAACATCTCCGATCTATCTTTTGCCACCTGATGCCGCTTCGCTCCGCCCTTTTCAGGCTTCGCTCCGATTGGGAAACAATCCGATTGGTGCTAATGCAACTCATTCGCATTTGCATTTATGGTGGCAGTTATGTCCGAGGTCAGCATGTGGTTCCGCGAAAAGATCAGCAGGCGTGGGCTGCTGTGGGGCGGCCTGGCGGCGGCCGGAGGCTCGGCGATAGCGGGAACGGCGGCTGGCCAATCGGTCCATTCCGACCATGGGGCCACGTCGGCCGCGGGCGCTGAACCGCCTCAAGCGCATTTGGCCGCCCACGGATCGATGATCACCGTCGGAGAGGTGGACAACGAGCGCAACGGCTTCGATCCTTCCCGGATGGTGACGGACTGGGAAACGGGCTCGGTGTCGACGCTTCCCGACGGACGAATCCTTCGGACTTTCGAGATCGAGGCGGTCGACAAAGAAATCGAAATCGCGCCGGGGATCATGTTCCCGGCCTGGACCTACAACGGACGCGTTCCCGGGCCTGCGCTCAGGGCGACCGAAGGCGAGCACCTCCGGATCGTCTTCCGCAACTCCGGCTCGCATCCCCACTCCATGCACTTCCACGGCATCCACGCCGCAAGGATGGACGGCGTCCCCGGTGCAGGATTGATCGGTCCTGGAGAAGAATTCGTCTACGAGTTCGATGCCAGGCCGTTCGGCTGCCATCTCTATCACTGCCATGCGCTGCCCCTGAAGCGGCATATCCACAAGGGCATGTACGGCCTTTTCGTGATCGACCCGGATCCGACCCGCCATCCGGAGCTTGCCGATGTCGCCCGTTCCCGCTTGCACGGCACGCCCGAGAACGCCGAATGGCAGGAATTCGCCATGGTGATGAACGGCTTCGACACCAACTTCGACAACGGGAACGAAGTCTATGCGGTGAATACCGTCGCACACGCGTACATGAAACGGCCGATCAGGATCGTCCGCAACCGCCCAGTCCGCATCTATCTGGCCAATGTCGTCGAGTTCGATCCCATCAACTCGTTCCACTTGCACGCCAACTTCTTCGATTATTTCGAACAGGGGACGACGCTCACGCCGACGTTGAGGACGGTCGACTTGATCACTCAGGTGCAGGCGCAGCGCGGAATCCTCGAGTTTACCTACAAGGATCACGAGACCGGGCTCTACATGTTCCACCCGCACCAGTCGGAGTTCACCGAACTCGGCTGGACGGGCATGTTCGACGTGGTGGAGGCGGTCGCATGAACGAGGTCTCGCACATCGCCGCCGCCGACCCGACCGCTCCCGTCGGCTCCGGAAAATCGCGCGCCGCTTTGCTGTGGCTGATCCTGCCGCTGGCCGCCCTCAGCCTGGCGATCACCTGGCTGCTGGTCTCTGACCCGCTCAGAAACTTCGGGAACGGTGCTCCGCCTGTGGAGAGCCTGACTTTCGAGCGGACGGTCCTTTCGTCGGACGGCATACGCGTCCTCGTCCGCGCCGGCGGCTCGGAGCCGATGACGATCGCCCAGGTCCAGGTTGACGATGCATACTGGCAGTTCACGCAGGAACCCGCAGGGCCGCTCGGCCGCGGCGCTACCGCATGGATCCATCTGCCCTTCCCGTGGGTGCTGGGGGAGGCGCATGCCATCAACATTGTCACCAATACCGGGGCGACGTTCGAACACGAGATCGCAGTCGCCGTGCCGACCCCGACACGGGACGCAGGGAACCTTGCTTCCCAGGCGCTGCTCGGTGTCTTAGTCGGCCTCGTTCCGGTCGCCATCGGAATGATGTTTTATCCGGCGCTGCGTGGAGTCGGCCGCAGCGGCATGAATTTCCTGCTCGCCCTGACTGTCGGCCTGCTGGCGTTCCTGTTAGTCGACGCCACGGCCGAAGCGTTCGAACTGGCGGCCGAGTCCGCCGCAATATTCCAGGGACAGGCCATGGTCGTCCTCGCAGCCGCTGCGAGTTTCCTCCTGCTGATGGCGGCCGGCCGCCGGGACGGAGTGCCGACCGGACTTGCGCTGGCCACCTTCATCGCGCTTGGAATCGGCCTGCACAATCTTGGCGAGGGGCTGGCCATCGGCGCTGCGTTCGCGGCAGGCGCGGCCGGATTGGGCACTTTCCTGGTGTTGGGCTTCATGCTGCACAACATCACCGAAGGCATCGGCATTTCCGCGCCGATGCTGAAGAAGCGCCCGACTCTGTGGGCCTTCGCCGGCTTGGCGCTTCTGGCGGGCGGTCCCGCCGTCATCGGACTTTGGATCGGAAGCCTGGCCTATGCGCCGCAGTGGTCGGCGCTGGCTCTCGCGGTAGGAGCGGGAGCCATTCTGCAGGTCATCGTCGAGGTCACTGCGTACCTGATGAGGTCGGACGGGAGAGGCCCTGCGGCGCTTACAGCGCCAGCCACGATGGCGGGATTGGCGGCAGGCGTTTCGTTCATGTATGTGACCGCTATGCTCGTCAAAGTCTGATCTGCCGCGGCGACAGCTTGTCCGGCCGTCCTGCCGGATCGTCGCCTGTGAACTGCGGGCGCGGAGATCGGTTGCGGCAAATAGCGGAACGTGAGCACCTGCGCAGCTAGCAGCGGCTGAAGCCAGGGCTGTGGTCAAACAGCAGGCCAGACAGGCATGGGCAACACTGTCCGGACCTGCTGCCGAACATTCCGGCCTCCGTCAGGGGTACCGCGCATACACTTCCGTCGTGCCGTCACGACGCACGAGAAGGACGTCATAGGGATCGGCGTCCGGCCCCGCCTCGCCCATGCCCGGTGACCCGTAGGGCATGTCCGGAACCGTCAGCCCAATCGCGTCCGGCCGTTCCGCCAGAAGGCGCTTCACCTCCCGCGCGGGAACATGGCCCTCGATCACATGGCCCTCGATCACATAGCCCTCGATCTGCCCGGTGTGGCAGGAGGTCTGGCCGGGTTTCAGACCAGCCCCGATCTTCACCTGCATCAAGTCTGCCATGGGCAGGTTTTTGAGTTCGGCAGCAAACCCGCTCTCCTCCATGTGGCGCGCCCAGCCTATGCAGCAGCCGCATCCCGACGTTGTCAGGGCTTCGATGGCCTCCGCCGCCGAAGTCAAGCCCAAGAGGCGGACAAAGGCCACCGTCGCGGCTACCCGCGCACCCACTGTGAGATAACGCCGGATCTGGTCATTGTGCCTATCCTTTCACTGGCGGCCCCAACTGAGGAGCCGCATTGCGTTGGCCGTCACGAGCACGGTCGCGCCCGTGTCCGCGAGTATGGCGGGCCAGAGGCCAGTGACGCCGATCACCGTCGTCACAAGAAAAACCGCCTTCAGCCCGAGGGCGACCGCAATGTTCTGCTTGATGTTCGCCATTACGGCCCGCGAGAGGGTGACCATACGCGAAACGTCTTCGACACGCCCGTGAAGGATTGCCGCATCCGCGGTCTCCAGCGCGACGTCGGTGCCGCCGCCCATGGCGATGCCAATGTCGGCCGCGGCGAGCGCCGGAGCGTCGTTGATGCCGTCGCCGACCTTTGCGACTTTGAAGCCTTCCTTCTGCATCTCGCCGACGATCCGCCGCTTGTCCTGCGGCAGCAGCTCAGCGCGCGCCTCGACCCCCAGACCCGCGGCGATCGCTTCCGCGGTCTTGCGGTTGTCGCCGGTGAGCATGACCGTCCTGATGCCTTGCGCCTTGAGCGAGGCCAGCCCCGCCCTGGCGTCAGCCCGCGGTTCGTCCCGCATGGCGATCAGACCCGTGATTGCTTCTCCCGCCAGCAAGACCGAAACGGTCTTCCCTTGGCCGTTCAAATCC
This sequence comes from Mesorhizobium sp. WSM4837, assembly GCF_055811435.1. Lineage (NCBI taxonomy): Bacteria > Pseudomonadati > Pseudomonadota > Alphaproteobacteria > Hyphomicrobiales > Phyllobacteriaceae > Mesorhizobium > Mesorhizobium sp. WSM4837. The sequence goes on along the minus strand of NZ_JBVVQE010000072.1, from coordinate 29,216 downwards.
TCGATCCGGGCAACCTGGTGCGGAGACAGCGAGGCGCGCTCGGCCGCCGCCTTGGCGGAAGCCAGAAATACCGCCACGCCCCCGACATTGCCTTCCACGCCCTTGCCCGAGACTGCCTTCGCCCCGAAGGCCGGAGGGATCGGTGCCTTGTTCGCCTTCGCCATCTCGAGGATGGCGACGGCAAGCGGATGGTTCGACCCCTGCTCGAGGGCGGCAGCCATCGACAGCACCTCGCGCTCGGTCCGCCCGTAGGCGACCACGTCCGTGACGACAGGCTTGCCTTTCGTCAGGGTGCCGGTCTTGTCGAAGGCGACGGCTGTGATCTTGCCGAAGCGTTCGAGGACGGTTCCGCCCTTCATCAGCATGCCGCGGCGCGCGCCCGCTGACAGTCCCGCCGCGACAGCGGCCGGAGTGGAGATGACCAGCGCACACGGGCAGCCGATCAGCAGGATGGCTAGGCCCTTGTATATCCATTCGTTCCATCCGGCACCGAACAGCAGCGGCGGCAGGGCGGCCACGAGCGCGCCCACCGCCAAAACGCCCGGCGTGTAGTAGCGGGAGAAGCGGTCAATGAACCTCTCGGTGGGGGCCTTGCTCTCCTGCGCCACCTCGACGAGACGGACGACGCGAGCGATCGTGTTGTCTTCGGCCGCGGCGGTCACCCTGACCTTCAACACACCGTCGGTGCTGATCGTGCCCGCGAAGACAGCGTCCTTTTCGGACTTCCGCTTCGGCGTGCTCTCCCCGGTCACGGGAGACTCGTCGACGTCGCTCGATCCTTCGACAATTGCCCCGTCCGCCGGAATGCGGTCGCCAGGGCGGACGACGATGAGATCGCCGACGGCCAGCATGGCGGCGGGTATCTCCACTGTTCCGCCATCCCTTTCCACAAGCGCGGTCTTCGGAACGACGTCAGCGAGTCCCTGGATGCTCGCCCGCGCACGCCCAGCTGCCACGCTTTCGAGCAGCTCACCGATCAAGAAGAGCAGCACAACCATCGCCGCCTCCTCCGTCGCCCCGATCAGCACGGCTCCGACGGCAGCAATCGTCATGAGTGTCTCAATGGAGAATGGCGCACCTGCAAAGGCGGCGGAGACCGCGCGCCGACCGATCGGCACAAGCCCGACCAGCAAGGCAGCCAGGAACGGCCAGTGGCCCCCGTCCGGATAGGCAATCCCTATGGCATAGGCCGCAACGAGCGCCGCTCCGGAGGCGACGGTCAGTTTCGCCCGCCCGGAGCGCCACCAAGACTGCTCGGCAACGGTTGCATATTCGTTCAAAGATGGACTGTCCCGTTGCCCATTTGCGGCTTTGCCATCCCCCCTGACCCAAGGCGTCGCACCGTAGCCCAGTCGAGAGACCTGCCGCGCGATCGCGTCGCTGGTGAGGGAGTCCGCATGTGTGACCGTCAGACTGCCGGTGGTCACCGACACGGAAACGTCCGCCACGCCGTCCATCCGCCGGACCGCCGTGTCGATCTTGGACGCGCAGGACGCGCAGTCCATGCCGCTGACGCGGTAACGGGTCTGTGTCGACAATCCAAGCATGGTGCTTTCCCAGGAGTTCAAGCAGCTAGTGGTTCAAGCGAAATTCTCTGTCTAGAGCCAGCGCCGCACCCGAGCCTTGTAGGCGCGGTACTCGCTGCCGAACTTCAGCTCCAGGTATTGCTCCTCCCGAAGAATGACGCCGCGGTGGATCACGAGGACGGCTGCGGGAAGGAGGGTGAAAGCGACAAGGCTGCCGAGAGCGAGCGCGAGAGCGGCGTAGACAAGGGCCATGCCGACATACATCGGGTTGCGGGTCACCCGGTAAACTCCGCTCGTTACGATGGCGGTGGTCGGTTGCCACGGCTCCGGCCTGGTGCCCGCCTTCCGGAAGAGCCCGAGCGCGCCCGCCAGGAAGACGACGCCTGCTCCGAACAGCAGGACTGCCAGCACCTTCGCCGGGAGTGCAGGCGGAAGCGGCCATCCGCTGGCATACCTGTCGGCAAGCACGCCCGCGGCCCAGGAGCCTGCAAACACCAGGGCCGGAGGAGCGATCACTCCGGGATGGTCATGGGTCTCGCCGGAAGTCGCAGTCATGATCTCACCTGTTGCCATTCTCTGCCAGACAACCTAATTGCTCTAGTGACTAGAGGTTCAAGAGGGAAAATGACGGATGTATTCGATTGGAGACCTGTCGCGGCGGACGGGAGTGAAAGCTCCTACCATCCGCTACTACGAGCAGATGGGGCTGCTGGAAGCGCCGGAGCGCTCAGAGGGCAATCAGCGACGCTTCGCGAAGGCCGAGCTAGAGCGATTGGCATTCATCCGTCACGCCCGCGACCTTGGCCTAACGATCAACTCGATCCGGCAGCTCATCGATCTCAGCGGACATGCTGACAGGCCGTGCGCCGATGCAGACAGAATCGCCAAAGAGCAGCTCGCCTCCGTCCGGGAGCGAATTGCAAAGCTGCAGAAGTTGGAGGAAGAACTCGAACGTATCGCTACCTGCTGCACGGGCGAAACCGTCGGAGACTGCTATGTCATCCGCGCCTTGTCCGACCACTCCCTTTGCGGGCACGAGCACTGAAGGTCAGAGGGCGCATCTCATTCGCTTTGTGTAATTTGTTGTGCAGGGAGCGGACCCGTCCGACCGAATGACCGCGCTACGGCGAGCACAGAGCGCCGGCTCCGGACTTCGCGACCGCTCTTCACAGCGGCGCTTCGCGCCACGGTCAATCCGGCCCTCAGACCGACCGTCGCCGCCGTCTATCTCAGCGGATCAGGTCTGGCTCATTGCTTCGTGCTCGCCTCCCGGAACGCCGCCTCTCCGGCCTCCGAAACCTCGGCCCACTTCTTGTCGGCTGCCGGATCCGCGGCGTAGCTGTCGTGCCAGTTCCACCATTTGTAGGCCGGGGTCTGGGGATAGCCCTCGGGCGAGTCCTCCCAGGCCTCCTGCCGGCCCAGCGGCGTGATGTCGAGATAGTTCCAGGTGCCGCCCATCTGCTCGTCACCGCGGTTGTTGATGAAGTAGGTGCGGAACACGCGGTCGCCGTCGCGGATGAACACGTTGTGGCCGTGCCACTCGTCGACACCGAAATCGGCGTCGAAGCTGTCGGTGAGCGTGAACCATGGTATCTCCCAGCCCATCCGCGCCTTCAAACGCGCGATATCCGCCTGCGGCGCACGCGAGACGAAGACGAGGGTGGTGTCACGGGCGTTCAGATGGGCGAGGTGGGCGACCTGGTCGGCCACCATGGAGCAGCCGCGGCAGGCCTGGTCTGGCCAGCCGAACACTCCCGGCTCGAAGAAGGCGCGGTAGACGATCAGCTGACGCCGACCGTCGAACAGGTCGAGCAGGCTCACCTTCCCGTCGGGCCCCTCGAACGCATAATTCTTCTCCACCACCATCCACGGCATCCGCCGCCGCTCGGCGGCCAGCGCGTCACGGGCGCGGGTCTGGGCCTTTTCCTTCACGAGCAGCTGCTCGTGGGCCGCTTCCCACTCCTGCGGCGACACCACCGGTGGCGTGCGCATGGCAGTCTGTCCGCTTTTCCGTTCGCTCTCGGCTACTGAAGTCATGGCTTCCTCCTGATCTGGGCGCGCGCCTCGTCGCTGAAGCGCGGCTCATTCGCTGCTCATCGCTGGTTGTTGGGCCTAAAATAGTTTGGCACCGGAAAACGACCAGTGGGAGTAACAAGTGTGACGCTATTATCCCCTCGGCGCGTTGAACCGGGTGGCGTGGCGCGACGGTGCTCCCGCCGCATGCCCCGGGGCGCTGGCGCCATTCAAAATTTTGAGGGCAGCGTTTCGAAGATTGGGCTCAAACTCAAATCAGACTGGCTGCCGCCAATGGCCGAGAACCTTGCTGCTTGAACTGGTCGGCGGGAACTAGCAAAGAGCGCCATACGGGCATCCGACACTGAACGCAAGAGCGGACGTTGACTCTGTTCTCCGCTACATCAACCCCACCAATCTACCGTCCACCGGGCTATGTCGAAGACGAACGGTGGAGATCGACTCGCGCCACGGCGTAGGCGTCAAGAGAGATGAATTGGTCATCCAACCGTCTTCCGGGACTTTCCATGAAGTTCGGATCGGCTGCCGCCCGCTCGAACTGGTCGGCAGCAAGAAGAGCAATGCGGGCGCTGTTCGGCGTATCCGAAAGCTGCACTGATTGCTTTTTGGCAGTAATATTCGAGAGCCACAGCGTCGTCCGCCCGTCTTTTTCGGCCGCGATCGCCGCGATGCTGTCAGCTCCGGAAGTTGCCACGGACAGCAGGGTGGCCCCACTGAGTTTTGAGAGGCCTGCCATGACATGGAAAGCGGGATACACCATTCGGCCATCCTGTTCGTCAAACCACGGCTGCACGAAATCGGCCTTCCTGTAGACGTATCCGAACGGGCCGGTGAAGTCGCCGAATGCGACGGCCTCGATTCCCTCGCGCGCGCAGGCCGCGAAATAGCCGACTGTCCAAGCCGCATTGAACAGGCCGCGCTGCCGAGGATCGATGCGGCTCAGACAGACGCGACCGTTCGCTTCATTCGGCGCAGTGGACTTGCCGTAGGGGTTCTCGCGGCAGCCTAGCTGACTGGGACCTATACGCAGGGGCAAGCGGTCGCCCATGAAAGCACGGGTAGAGCGGATCAGATGGGGGATAGCCTGAAGCGTCTCCATTACGGAGACATCATCTGCTGCGTGCACGTTTGGACAGGTGGTGAAGGTTGCGTAGTCGAGCGCTCCGGTTGGCGGACGCTTGCGGTTTAGCTCGGTGAAGTATGCGGCCATGCCGCCGCCCAGCGGCACCCCGGGGAAAGCCCGGCGGGCGGCGGCGTAGTTTTGCTCGAAGGTGGGCATCGCCGGCCACGGTGCTCCCGGCTGCACCGACTTCATGTCCTGCGCCGGAAAGACGGAGACAGCTTCTGGATTGAGGCGAAGGCTTTGGACAGCATCCGCGAGAGGCGCCAATTCGCCGAAAGGATCGAGCGTTCCCTTGGTGATGATCTCAAGTACGACGCCAGCGCCGGTCAACTGTGCCAGGGCGGTGTAACCTTCAAGTTCATCCTGGCCGTGCCCGAACCGGAGATCGACTTGGCAGACCACCCACTGCGGAGCCAATGGTCGAATGAGCTCGGCGACTTCAAACGCGTGCTTCGCCTCGTCGGCAGCGACGCCGATGCCAATGCGGGGCACTCGACCGATGGCTCTGCCAATCGTCAGGTTGATGGATGGATCGGGGTTTTTGGAAGACCCGGCAGGGAGCGTTCCCAACAGCTGAAGTCGGACGGCCTGCGTGAATTTCTCGCCTTTCGGCAATCTGTAGGGCCACGGGCGACGCAGGGGACGGACATAGGTTTTGTAGGAGGCGTCGGACCAATTGCGCTGATCCTCCATCTCAAAGGCGTCACCTTCCATGGTGCATGTGGCCCAGATTCCAGGCACGATCTCGTGCGAAAGCGCGCGAATGTCGGTGAACGGACACCTAGGATCGATGTAGTCCGGAAAAAGCGAGAGTTTTTCGCGACCGTCCTCGTGCAGCACCTTTACCGGCTTGCCGGCCAAACCCTCGATCGGATGCAGCACGACGAAGCCGGTTCTGTTGGTCAATACGTCAGTTTCGGGCTCTGCCTCCACCACAAACGACAGCGCACCGTCGCTCCCGCCTGCGATCCGCGCCTGGTAGACCAGCCGACCGCACGCACCGGCGCATGTTCCACGATAGGCGACGCTGAACGCATCCGGCTTTTCATCGATCTGAAGGTCATCGAGAACGGGCGTCTCGGTTCCCCAGTTCTCGTCCCGTACGAGAAATGAAATCCCGCGCAGAACCTCGACCCCGCCGATCCGCACATAGCGTATCGCCCCATTGTCAAACTCGACCGACAAGGGTCCCGCGCGCAGTATCCGCAACTGCGGATCGACCTGTTCGGTCCCACACAAGCGGATTGCTCGAGGTGCTGCCGTGGTCAAATCGCTCTCTCGGTCTTGGCGTCGAAAATCGAGGCCCGGTTCATGTTGATGTCGATCGGCAGTCTCTCGCCGGGACGACTGACGTCGTGCGCCTGCAGTTCCGCCATCACCGGCGCGCCGGCCAGGCGGAAGGTCGCATAGCTGCGCGAGCCGGTCGGCTGCAGCAGGTCGATCGTTGCGTCGTAGCGAAACGTGCCCTGCGCAGGTGTCGCAGCATGCGCGCGCGTCAGATGTTCTGGCCGCAGTCCAAGCAGCACCGCCTGTCCGTCAATGGCGCCATTCAGGCTCCGGCCGGGGGCGACCGGAAGCAGCGCCTCGGAGAGCCGGATGGCGGCAGCGCTGCCGTCCAACTTCAGCGTGCCCGGCAGGAAGCTCATCCGCGGCGAACCGAGAAAGCCAGCGACGAAGGTCGAGGCGGGGCGCTCGAACAGCTCGAGCGGCGCGCCCTGCTGCTCGATCATTCCGTCGCGCATCAGCACGATGCGGTCAGCCAGAGTCATCGCTTCGATCTGGTCATGGGTGACGTAGATCATCGTTGTCGCAATGTCCTGGTGAAGGCGCTTGATCTCGCCGCGCATCTCGTCGCGAAGCTGCGCGTCGAGGTTGGACAGCGGCTCGTCGAACAGGAAAATGCGCGGGCTGCGGACAATGGCGCGGCCGATGGCGACCCGCTGGCGCTGCCCGCCGGACAATTGGCGCGGAAAGCGCCCGAGCAGCGGGGTGATGCCAAGCATGCGCGCCGCCTCGGCGACGCGCGTCTCCACCTCCGATTTCGGCATTTTTCGCGCCTTTAGGCCGAAGCCAATGTTTTTCGCCACGTTCATGTGGGGATAAAGCGCATAGTCCTGGAACACCATCGCCACGTCACGGTCGCGCGGTCGGAAATCGTTGACCACTTCGCCGCCGATCTCGATCGTGCCTTCCGAACTCTCCTCCAGCCCTGCAATGGTCCTCAGCAGCGTACTCTTGCCACAGCCGGACGGGCCGACCAGCACGGTGAACTCGCCGTCGCGAATGTCCAGGTCTATGCCGCGCACGGCATGGAAGGCGCCGTAGCGCTTGTGCAAGCCGGTGATCCTGACTTCGGCCATGCCGACCCTTTCTATCCGCGAACAGCGCCGAGCGTGAGCCCGCGCACGAGATGTCGTTGGGCAAGTACTCCCAGCGCGATCGACGGTACGAGGGAGACGATAGCCAGGGCTGCCGCCTCGCCATATTGCGCGCCCTGGAAACCGATGAAGGCGCGAAACACCGTTGGCAGCGTAAAAGCAGTGCGGCTGGTCAGAATCAGCGCGAAGAAGAACTCCGTCCAGCAGGCGATGAAGGCGAAGACCGCCGCCGCGACGATGCCTGGCGCGGCGAGCGGCACTGCGACGCGCCAGAACGCCTCCCACCGCGTGCAGCCGTCGACAAGGGCCGCCTCCTCCATCGATTTCGGCATGCCGCGGAAATAAGCGAACATCATCCATACCGACACCGGCAGCGTGAACACCGTATAGGCGATGATCAGGCCAATATGCGTGTCGTAGAGGCCAACGCCGCGGTAGATCAGGAACACCGGCAGCACGATGCCGATGGGCGGCAGGAAGCGCTGTGACAGCACCCAGAACGACAGATGCTGGCCGCCGGTGTTGTAGCGCGCCAGGCTGTAGGCCATCAGCGTGCCGAACAGGGCCGAGAGCACCGTTGCCGACAGCGAGATGATCAGGCTGTTGATCAGCCCGTCGAGGCCGCGATAGGCGAACAGCGCAGCTTCATAGTGGACAAGGGTGGGTGCGGTTGGGAACCAGACGGGCGGCACGGTGAGATAGTCGTCGCTCGGCTTGATCGAGGTGTTGAACATCCAGTAGAGCGGCCACAACACGAAGACCAGGAAGAAGCCGAGCAGCAGGATGCGGCCGACCGGTATCGACCGGCGTTTCGGGCGACGGACAGGCGCGACGGCCGCCATCAGACCGGCTCCGTCTTCAAAAGCCGTCGCACCAGCAGCATTACCACGAGCGCGGTGAAGATCAGGAACAACCAGCTTCCGGCGGTCGCCTGCGACAGATGGAATTGGGTGAAGCCGACCGTGTAGAGATAGTAGGAAGCGGTGTAGGTCCGCGTGCCTGGCCCGCCGCCGGTCATGATGAAAATAGTATCGAACATGCGGATTGCATCGAGCAGCCGAAAGGTCAGTGCCAGCAGCATCATTGGCGCAAGATGCGGCAGGGTTATCGCCCAGAACGCTTGCCAGGCATTGACCCCGTCGAGTTCCGCCGCCTCGTAAAGGTTCGGGGGAATGGCGGTAAGCCCGGCGAGCAGGATGACGAACATGAACGGTGTCCACTGCCAGACATCGGCGATGATCAGCGAAACATAGAGCCATGGCGATTCGGTCATCCAGCCGATCGTCACCTCCTGCCCCAGAAGTTGCGTCAAGATGTAGTTGGTCGGCCCGAAAGGCCGCTGCAGCAGCAGCGTCCAGGCCTGGCCGACGATGACCGGGCTGATGAACAGCGGCACGATCAGGATCGACATGATCACGCCGCGGCCCGGAAAGCTGCGAACCATGGTCAGCGCCACGAGAAGTCCGAGAACGAATTCGATAGCGACGCTAATCCCCGACAGCCACGCTGTCAGCAAAAGCGACCAGCGCGCGACGGGATCGAACACGACGCGCTCGAAATTCTTCAATCCGACAAAGGCGTGGCCCGGCACCTGGAAATCATAGTTGATGAAAGACACGACCAGCGAGAACAGCAGCGGATAGACCGAGAGCGCCAGGATCAGCAGTACTGCTGGCGCCACCAGCAGCCATTTGAAGTGGCGGTCCGCCCAATTTGCGAAGCCCGACAGCCGTGGCGGGGCGCCGGCGGCCTTCAAGCGACTGATGGTTGCGGTATGCTGCATCGATTACATCCCAAAACCTGCCTGGCGGTTGCGACGAGGTGTTGCGGACCAAGCGCCCGCAACACCGATTTTGGTCAAGAATGCCGGCCGGCGTCCCTGAGGCAGGCCGAACTCAGAGGGTGACCGCCATGCCGAGCTTCTCCACCGTGTTGTCGGCAGTAGCGCCCGGCAGTTTCAGGAACTCGGTGTAGAATGCCTTCTGCGAATCCACGCCGAGCCGGTCGGTCGTCTCATTCCACTCGGCCGCCGCTGTTTCTAGCGACGCCTTCGGATCCGCACCGGCCCACACAGCTGTGCACATGCGGTCGATGCTCAGGAAATAGTCCTGCGCGCCTGGCATGATCGGGTCGAGGAGGCCGACATTGGCCGAGTTGTTAAGATTGCTCAGATACTCCTTGGCGCTCGGGAACAGCGCGCCGTAAAGCTCGGATTTGAAGTGGGAGATGCGGTAGGGATCGCGCAGGGCGTAGGGCAGCATGCAGCGCGCAAGCGAGACGGGTGGCGAGCAGGCCCATTGCATGAAAAGGTAGGCCGCTTCGGGGTTCGCCGAATCCGCCGACAGCGCCTTGTTGTAGCCGGTCGCATGTTCAGGATTGCCGGGCACGACCGCGTAGCCGACCTTGCCGGCGATCTGCGATTGCGGGATGAAGTTGATTGCGGTGGCCGACTGCGAATAGTTCGCGGCCATGCGGCCAGACGGCGGCCAGGAGTAGATCATCGCTACCTTGCCGGTCAGGAACGCCGCCCACAGCGAGACGGCGTCGAGTTCATTGTTGCCGGGAATCGACGCCGCATTGGCTGCAATCATGTTCTGCAGCGTCTTCACGCCGGCATCCGAAACCAAGCCGGCCTTCATGTCGTCGCCGAACAGTTTTCCACCGTTGGCGCGGTACTGCTGCAGAAAGTCGAACTGGTTGCCGGGACTGCCCGCCTTGCGGAAATGGCCAGCGCCATAAACGTTCGGCGCCATCTGGTCGGTGATGAACTGGGCGATCTGGGCATATTCCTCCCAGGTCTTCGGCGGCGCCAGCTTGGCGTTGAACTTGGCCTGGTAGGCCTCCACCATCTTCGGATCCTCGAAGATGTCCTTGCGGTAGTAGAGAGCGAACATGTCGCCGTCGTCGAAGAAGCCCCAGATCTTGCCCTTGTAGGTCGGCAGCGCCTTGTAGAGCGGATGATAGTCCTCGAGGTCGGCCGGGTTCATGTATTTGGCGATGTAATCGTCGAGAGGTGCGATGACGCCGCCATCGGCCAGCGACGGCGTCCAGGCTGGCGAGATGTCGAGGACGTCATAGGCGCCTGAGCCGGCAATGTGCTCGGCAACGGCCTTGGAGTACTGGTCCGGGTTCGACAGTTCGACCACGTTCGACTTCATGCCCGTAAGCTGCTCCCACATCGGTCCACTGAAATTGCGCGGGTCGAGAGCCTGCAGGCCTGCCTCGTAGGTCATGTTCAGCGTGACGCCCGAATGCGCCTTGGCCGCCTCGACGGCGCGGAAGGCGGAACCATCCGCCGGGCCTTCCATCGACGCCTTCATGGCCGCCGCCTGCGCCTGGCCGAGCGGTGAAGCGGCGTCTGCCAGTTCGAGCTTCTGCTGCGCCAGCGCCCAATCCGTCATCATGGCGAGGATCGGTCCGGACGCCGCCAGCATGCCGGTCATCTGGCCGAAGCGGGTTATGAAAGTTCGGCGGGTGGTTTCGCCGCGCATAAAGGCGTCGACCTCTGCTTCGAGGCCTGCCTGAAAGTCACGTTTTTCATGATCGTTCATAGTACTTGGTCCTCCCATTTTCGTTTGCCTTCACTCGTCCGCGGGCGCGGCGGTCGAGCATTCCTCTCGTGAAGCCGCCGCGAAGGCGCGGCGGCGCGCCGAATGCTCGTACTCCTATGTCCCGAAGCGGGCGGCGAAACCGGCCAGCCGATTCTTCCATGCCTCGCTTGAAAGCACCTCGCGATTGACCACGCCGCGCGGCTCGCGGCCGTGCTGCACCTCGATGACCGCTTTGACGTCCGCAGCACCGTTTCCGGCAAAACACTGGTCGGTCCAGCAGAGCGCGTGCGGCGTCAGGATAACGTTGTCGAGCTTGAGGATCGGGTCGTCGGCATCCGGCGGCTCCTGCTCCAGCACATCGAGCCCCGCGCCGGCGATGCGGCGCTCCTGCAGCACTTTCGTCAGCGCCACCTGGTCGACGATCGGACCGCGCGCGGTGTTGATCAGGTAAGCCGTCCGCTTCATCAGCGCGAGCCGCTCGGCATTGACGATGTGGTGGGTCTGAGGCGTTAGCGGGCAGTTCACCGACAGCACATCGGCGCGGCGGAACAGATCCTCCAGCTCGACCAGTTCGATGCCCAGTTCGGCAGCGACTTTGCTGTCGGCGAATGGGTCATGGGCGATGAAATTCATATCGATGGGCTTGGCCAAGCGAAAGACCTCGGCGCCTATATTGCCGATGCCGAGCGCCCCCAACGTACGCCCGACGAGACCAACGCCCATATGATCCGAACGCTGATTGAACCCGGCAGGCCCCTTGCGGGTCAGCGCGTCCTTGGTGAGCAGTTTGCCGGTCAGTGCCAACATGAAGGTGATGACGGATACGGCGACCGGCCGCCGCACCCCGTCGGGCGTGATGACAAGGGCAATGCCGGCGGCGGTGCAGGCCTCGACGTCGACGGTATCGTAGCCGACTCCGAAACGGGCAACGACGGCCAGTCGGCCGCTCTTCGGGACACTGGTCGCATCGAAGCGATGGGTGAGCAGGATGAGTGCATCGAAGTCCTCAAGCTGATCGCCGCGCAGCGGATTGTTCGATTCCAGGAACGCCATCTCGATGCCGGGCGCATTGCGCAGCGGCTCCAGGTCGAAGTCGGGATAGGTCGACGCGCCGTCCGGCTTGCGAAAATCACCGGAGAGCGCCACCCTGAACATTGCGTTGGCCATCGTCTCCTCCGCCTCACTCGCACCCGGCCCGGATCTTTGAGACCGCGTCGGCCATCGCATCGTGCAGGACCCAGACGTCACCCGAATAACAGATGAAATCGAAGCCTTGCGCGTAGAAATCGTGACCCTGCTGGATGCTGGGTACCAGGCGTCCAAGCGATTTGTTGTGCGTCTTGGCGGCGGCAACGATCTTGTCCATCGCCGCGGTGAAGGTGGGATGGGCGAAGTCGCCGGGAACGCCGAGTGAGACCGACAGATCGAAATGTCCGACCCACAGACAGTCGACCCCGTCCAGTCCCGCGATGCCGTCGATGTTCTTGACGCCGTCGGCGGTCTCGATCAGGCAGATGAACACCGAGCGCTGGTTGGCCGTTTCGAATTTATCTGTGACCGAGCCCGGACGGTAGCGGTCATGCGCGATTTGTAGCGCTACGCCGCGAGCGCCAGCAGGATGATACTTCATCGAGTTGATGATGTGCTGCGCCTGTTCGACCGTACTCACCATCGGCGCGATCAGCCCTTCAGCCCCCATGTCCATGGCGCGGGCGAGGAAATGATAGTCCTGCGACGGCACACGCACCATGACCGGCAGGTCGGCTGCCTCGAAATAGCGGATCGCGCTCTTCACCGTTTCCAGGCTGAAGCCCGAATGCTCCATATCGAAGAAGACGAAATCGCAGCCGGCGGATTTCAGAATGTGCCCGATTCCCGGCGTCGCGAATTCGGCGACGAGCGTGCCGAGCTTGACCCGTCGGTGCGCAGCCAACCCCTTGAGACTAGACTCTAACATGCGCTTCCCTCCCCTTCGCCCCGAAGGGCGCAATCCAATTATGCTTTGTTCAAGGCGTTGCCTCGAGAACGAGGTCGCAGATCGTCACCAATTTGGTGTCAACGAGCGGCGCGCTTTGCGTGTTGAATTCATCGAAATGCGCCGTCCGGCAGTGTTCGTCGAAAGCGGCCTCGCTGTCATAAATCTCGTAGAGCACGAGCCGGTCCGGTTCGCCGCGCGCCTCCGTCACGTCAAAGCGGCGGCAGCCGACCTCGTTGCGTACCGACGCGGTCGCATTGGCGTCAACGAGCTTTCGGAAGCTGTCTCGGGCGCCCGGCTTGAGGCGGAAATCGACCCAGACGACGAAGCTGGTCATCACATGGGCCTCGCGATTTCCAGATAGCGCCTCGACACATATTCCAGATGCCTGCGCATCGCCGCTTCGGACCCGTCCGGATCGCGCGCGGCGATCGCCTCGAAAATCTTTCGGTGGGCCGCGTAGGCCTTGCGGTCTTCACCTTCGGCCAAAGTCGTCCGCCGCTGTTCGAGCAGCCATTCGGCCAACGCCGCATGGACAGCTGTGAAGATCCGATTGCGGGTGATCACCGCCAGCACGTAATGGAAGTCCACGTCAGTGCGTTCGAAGCGCGTGAGGTCGCCGATCGACTGCCGGTTCATCTCTAGCGCCGCCTTGAGGCTTTCAATGTCCTCTGGCGTGGCATTCACAGCGGCGTTGCGGGCAAGCCCGACCTCGAAAAACAAACGTGCGCTCTGGAAGTCCTGAACCCCGCCCGGGGCCGAAATCATGTGTCGCGCCGGGCCTGAGAGGGCGTCGAGTACGAATTGGGGTGTGGGGCGGGTGACGCGGGCACGCTCACCGGACCTCACCTCGACAAGGCCCATCTTGCTCAGATGCAGCAGCGCCTCACGGATTGAGGGGCGCCCGACCCCGAATTGCCGCATGAGTTCCCGTTCCGACGGCAGCCGCTCGGCTTCGGCCAGTTCTCCCTTGCGGATCATCCGCTCGAGGTGTTCTGCAACCTCGTCCGAAAGCTTCCGCTGCTTGATCTGAACACCAATCACTTGGCATACCTTTGATACCAACACGCTATTGCCATGTTGCCCCCGTGTCAAACACAACTCAAATCGATAGACGCCCGTCTTCAAGCGCGAAACAAGCGAGCGAGACTTTGGCTCTTTTTCTACAAGCAACTTGCTCACTAGCTGAGCGATCAGCCAACGCTGTCAGTTCGCGTCAGGATCATTTCGGATCGAACGAGATTGATCGGCAGCGGACGTCGACAATTCCGGTCGGTGGCATCGCAAACCTTGCGGACTAGCCGAAACACCCCTCCACTTCGTCATCCCGGGCGGCGCAAGGAGCGAGGCGACGCGGCGCAGCCCTGGGATCCATCATGCCGTTATCTCAGCCGAAGAATGCAGCAGACCAGAACCGAACGCTACCACCCCGTGAAAAAGCTCGAACCACTCTGGATTGGACGGTCCGTTGCGGGAGAATATATGGACAGCCCTGTTCCAGCCGCCGCCGACTCGATTTGCAAATCGGCGCAAAAGCTCCCAATCTGGTCGCCGCCGCAGCAATGCTTAGACGGCGAAACAATGGGAGGAAATTCGCACATGAAAAAGACCTGTGTCCGTCTGGCGGCAACGGCAGTAATGCTCGTCTGTGCCGCCAGCTCGGCTTACGCCGACAGCCTCACCCTCTATTGCGCCGCCGACGAGGCTTGGTGCCAGCAAATCAAGACCAGCTTCGAGGAAAAGACCGGCATCACCGTCGACATGACCCGCAAGAGCTCAGGCGAGACATATGCCCAGGTGCGTGCCGAGGCCGGAAACCCAAAGGGCGACGTTTGGTGGGGCGGCACCGGCGATCCTCATCTTCAGGCCGCAGAGGAAGGACTGACCGAGGAGTATATGTCCCCGATGCGGGGCGAACTGCACGACTGGGCGATCAAGCAGGCGGAAGCCGCCAACAACAAGACGATCGGCGTTTACTCCGGTGCGCTCGGCTTCGGCTACAACAAGGATCTGTTGGCCAAGGGCAACCTGCCGGAGCCGAAATGCTGGGCTGATCTGACCAAGCCGGAATACAAGGGCCACATTCAGATGGCCAACCCGAACTCATCGGGCACCGCCTATACAATGCTCGCGACGATGGTTCAGCTGATGGGCGAGGACAAGGGTTTTGAGTACCTGAAGGCGCTCCACGCCAACATCAACCAGTACACCAAGTCCGGCTCCGCTCCGATTAAAGCCGCGGGTCTCGGCGAAACGACCATCGGCATCGTTTTCATGCATGATGCGGTGGCGCAGACGGCAGCCGGCTTCCCGATCGTCACGGTGGCGCCTTGCGAAGGCACCGGCTATGAGATCGGCTCGATGTCGCTGATCAAGGGCGCCCGCAACCCGGAAGCGGCGAAGCAGTTCTACGACTGGGCGCTGACCGCCGAGATGCAGTCGAAGGCCAAGGACGTGAAGTCGTTCCAGTTGCCGTCGAACAAGAACGCCACCGCGTCCGAATTGTCGCCCGACCTGTCGACCATCAAGCTCATCGACTACGATTTCAAGAAGTATGGATCGAGCGCCGAGCGCAAGCGCCTGCTGCAGAAGTGGGATACGGAGGTCTCGACCCTGCCGCAGTGATCATGCGCGTCCGCACTGCCACGAGCGCGCTTCACCCGACCGTCGTCCTGTGGACGGCGGTCGGCTTGGTCGGCTATGCGCTGCTGCCTTGGTATGGGCTGGAAAGCAACCTCTTCACCTTGTCCTGGCTGTTGGACGGCTATCCGCTTAACGATGACGTCGCGCCGGCGCTTTTCCTTGTGCTGCAAGGCGAGAAACTCTGGCTCGCCCCCCTCGGCCCGCTGCTTGTCGCGCCGCTCCTGCTATGGGGGCGCCGGAAGTCCGATCCTTTCTTTGGCTATTTGCTGATCGCCGTCGGCGCGACCGGCGTCGCCTACTTCCTGCTTCAAGGTTTCGGCATTGGTCTGCGCGGCTTCCAGTGGCAATGGCTGACCTTGCTCTTTGGCGAGCTTGACGACCGCCAGTTTGGCATGGGCTGGGGAGCACTGCTGGTAAGCGGCGCGTTCCTGTTCCTGTTCACCCTGGGGCTTGCGGCGCGCAGCGCGGTGGCCGGCGACGAATTCGTCGTCGGCTCGATCGGCTTCGTCGTCTCCATGGTCGCCATCTTTATCTTCATGCCGATCGGTCAAATGCTGGGGAGCGCGCTGCTCACACAGGAGGGCGACTATTCGCTTCCCGTCTTTCTCGCGAAACTCTCCAGCGACCGGCTCTGGAGCCTCGGCTGCCTCACCGGTGGCCCGCGCTGCGGCGTCGCCTGGAATTCGCTCCTTCTCGCCGTGCTCGTCGGCGTGACGACCACCGCGCTCGGCCTTGTCTTTGCCCTGGTGGTGACCCGTACCGGCTTTCGTTACGGCGCGCTGTTGCGCGCGCTGACCGTGCTGCCGATCATCACACCACCCTTCGTCATCGGCCTCGCCATCATCCTTCTGTTCGGCCTCTCGGGCGCCATCAATCTGGGTTTCGCCGAGCTGATCGGCGTCCAACCGACGCGATGGGTCTACGGCTTGCCTGGCCTGCTGATCGCCCAGGTGCTCGCTTTCACGCCGATCGCTTTTCTGGTGATGATCGGTGTGGTCGAGGGTGTCAGCCCATCCATGGAGGAGGCCGCGCAGACCCTGCGCGCCAATCGCTGGCAGACATTCATCACCGTCTCCCTGCCGTTGATGCGACCGGGTCTGGCCAATGCCTTTCTGCTCGGCTTTATCGAGAGCATGGCTGATTTCGGCAATCCGCTGGTGCTCGGCGGCAATTTCGATGTGCTGTCCACCGAGATCTTCTTCGCCATCGTCGGCGCGCAATACGACCAGGCGCAGGCGGCGATCCTCGCCCTCGTGCTCCTGTTCTTCACGCTCGGGGCATTCTACGCCCAGCGATTCTGGCTTGGGAAGAAGTCTTACACGACCGTCTCCGGCAAAGGCGACGCCGGCGTTCACTCGCATCTGCCGGCAAAATTGCGCAACGTCGTCTTCGCGGTCGCCGCCGTCTGGACGCTGTTTACCTTGCTGATTTACGTGACGATCTTCTACGGCAGCTTCGTCAAGCTGTGGGGCGTCGATTTCTCTCTGACTTTTGAACACTACGTGACGGCGTTCTCCATCGGCTGGAACGAGTTCGGCATCCACTGGCGCGGCTCGGCCTGGAGTTCTTTCTGGACGACCATGGAAATAGCGATGATCTCCGCGCCGCTGACCGCGGCCATCGGGCTTTTGACCGCCTATTTGCTGGTTCGCCAGGACTTTGCCGGCAAGGACACCTTCGAATTCGCGACGATGCTGTCCTTCGCCATTCCCGGCACCGTGATCGGCGTCTCCTACGTGATTGCGTTCAATGTGCCGCCGATCGAGCTCACCGGCACGGGCATTATCCTGGTGCTCTCCTTCATCTTCCGCAACATGCCGGTTGGGGTCCGCGCCGGTGTCGCGTCGATGTCGCAGATCGACCGCAGCCTCGACGAGTCGTCCCTCACTCTGGGAGCCAACTCCTGGCAGACCTTCCGCAAAGTGGTGCTGCCGCTGCTGCGGCCGGCCATCCTTGCCGCGCTGGTCTATTCCTTCGTTCGCGCCATGACCGCCATCAGCGCCATCATCTTCTTGGTCAGCGCCCAGTATGACATGTCGACCAGCTATATCGTCGGCCGCGTCGAGAATAACGAATATGGCGTCGCCATCGCTTATTCCGCCGTCCTTATCGGCGTCATGCTGGCGGTGATCGGTCTGATGCAGCTTGCCGTTGGCAGCCGCATGATCGGCCGGCGCGGTCTCGACGGCGATCTGGCGCAGTCGCGCACCAATGTCAGCCAGGCGGTCGTGGCGCGTCCACAGCCGGCGATCTCGGGAGGCGGATGATGGCCGAAATTCGCGGCAATGCCGCCTCAGTCGAATTCAGGAATGTCACCAAGATCTACGGCAAGAGCAAGGCGCCCGCCGTCAACGACATCTCGCTGTTCATCGAGGCCGGGAAGCTGGTCACCCTCCTTGGACCGTCGGGCTGCGGCAAGACGACCACCTTGCGCATGATAGCCGGACTGGAAATGGTAACGAGCGGCCAGATCCTGATCGGGGGCGCCGACGTCACCCGGCTGCCGGCCACTGATCGTGATGTCTCCATGGTGTTTCAATCCTACGCGCTTTTCCCGCACATGACCGTGACCCAGAACGTCGAATACGGCCTGGGCTTTTCCGGATTCGGCAGGAAGGAGACGGCCGAGAGGGCCAGAGCCGGGCTTGAACTGGTCGGCCTCTCTAATTTCGGCGACCGCCTGCCGAGCCAGCTTTCGGGCGGACAGCAACAGCGTGTCGCGGTGGCGCGGGCGCTGGTCCTGGAGCCGCAGGTGCTGCTCTTCGATGAGCCTTTGTCGAACCTGGATGCGAAGCTCCGCCGGCGCGTGCGCGAGGAAATCCGCGAGATTCAGCAGAAACTCGGCCTGACGGTCGTCTATGTCACCCACGACCAGGAGGAAGCGCTCGCCGTCTCCGATCGCATCATTGTCATGAACAATGCGGTGATTGCCCAAGACGGCACGCCACGCGACCTCTACGAGCAGCCCGCGAATGCTTTCGTGGCCGACTTCATCGGCGAAGCCAACATGTTCCAATGCGAGGTCGTGTCGGTCGAGGGCGACAGCGCCACCGTGCATCTGGGACCTGCCGTCCTGAAGCTGCCGGCTCGCGGCCGCAAACTGGGGCCGGCCATGCTGGCGGCGCGACCGAGCCGCCTCGAGATTGGCGAGCCGAATGCGCCTGGCGCCTTGCCCGGGACGCTTGAAAAAGTGACCTATGTCGGCAGCCACCTCGAGTTCGTAATTGCCACGCAATTCGGCGAAGTCTTCGTGGTCTCGCCGGATGTCGATACCGGGTTTCGAGCGGGGCAGCCGGTGAGCATCGGCTTTCCCGAACGCGGACCCGTGCTGATCACAGACTGAACGCCTCTTTGCAGAGCGCGTGGACCTTGTCGAACACGCCCTTGCCGCCCGCGATGACCAGTGTTCCTTCCTCGAGAACCGTTTTCGGGTCGGGCGTGACGACCGACCCGCCGGCCTCTTCGACCAGAAGCATGCCGGCGAGGCAGTCCCAAGCATTCATATGCTCCTCGACATAGGCGAGCAGCCTGCCCGAGGCGACGTAGGCAAGCATAAGCGCACCGGATGCATTGCGGAAAAACACGCCGCCCTCCTGAAGCAGGAGATGGATCAGCTTGGCGACGGTGCGCGCTTCACGACGATTGGAGAAGCCGGTTCCGACCGAGCCTTGCGTCAGGCTCGTCGTCGGGCTTGTCTTGATGGGCCGGCCGTTGAGGAAAGCGCCACCGCCGCGGCGTCCATAAAATGTCTCGCCGGTAGAGGGTTCATGGATAACGCCCACGACCGCCACACCCTCCTTGACGCAGGCGATGACGACGGTCCAGGCCGGGATGCCGCGCAGAAAGTTGGCAGTGCCGTCGATTGGATCTATCACCCATGTGTAACCCGATCCGCCGGCGAGTGCGGCGTGTTCCTCTCCGACAACACCGTCTTCAGGATATTGCGCCGCAAGCTCCCGGCGGATGAACGTCTCGACATTCCGGTCGGCCTCGGAGACCAGGTCCTGATGACCCTTGCTCTCGATTGTGAGTGTCTCCAGTTGTCGGAAATATTGCAGGCCGAGTTCGCCGCCACGCCGCGCCAGCGCAGTCGCAAACAGCATCCGATCGTTATCGTCACCATTCACGCAGTCAATTCCGTCATTGTTTCTGCTTCCATTCGTTCCCCGGCTCTTTGTACTCAAGGCCCAATTCTGCAGGGAAAAGTTGAGGTTAACGCTCGGCGATAGGCTGCCATTCGTGGATGATCTTGCAACCTGGCAAGCAGAAAGCGAAGAAATGACCTTGGAACGGTTGATCCCGACTGCGCGAAACCGGCGCATTCAGCAGCTTGCAAAGCAGCAGCGTGCCAACGCCGCCATGCGAGACGAAAGCAATGTCGCCGTCGTGATGGGTCGCAAGAATGCGAAACACGGCCCGCGCGACGCGATCCTGGGCATCGAGCGCGCGCTCCCATCCGCAAACGCTCTCATGTGGATTGGCGAAGAAGGCGTCAGCAACTCGTTCGAAATCGACGGGTGGAAGGAAACCGGTCGCGGAGCGGTCGTTCTCGCCAAGGTGCTCATCCACTTGGACGGGCAAACCAAATCCCGCCGCCAGCAGGCCAGCCGCTTCAATAGCCTTGGCCTCGGAACTCGACCAGATGGACGTCAGGCCGGACAGCACCGCACAGCCCGCGAAAGCCCTCATCCGGGTGACACCGCGGTCCGAAAGCCGCCAAGCTGGAACTGGCGTGGCGGGATCAACGGAAACTTCCGGATGAGTGATAAAGAAGGCCGTCGGCATGCCGTTGCGCTCCGATAAAATCCCTCCGACGCCTAACAGAGCTGATCAAGCGCAGGAAGTATCAACACACACCAAC
This sequence comes from Mesorhizobium sp. WSM4837, assembly GCF_055811435.1. Classification (NCBI taxonomy): domain Bacteria; kingdom Pseudomonadati; phylum Pseudomonadota; class Alphaproteobacteria; order Hyphomicrobiales; family Phyllobacteriaceae; genus Mesorhizobium; species Mesorhizobium sp. WSM4837. Next base: position 9,125 of record NZ_JBVVQE010000072.1, on the reverse strand, counting down.
CACGTCATTGCACGGGCACTTTTCACAGCCTCAATGGATATCAGAAACAGGAACGTCTGTATCGCGCTGCCATGAGCGGACCTCCGGCCATCAAAACCGCTACATTGTCTCCAAACTCGTCGCAGTTCATTCCGCGCACCGGTCTGCGATTGGCGTAGCGCCCGATCAAGGCGCCGAAATAGGGGGTCAAGGATTCGTAGTCGGCGAGTTCCTTGAAGCCGAGCACGACGTTGTCGAGCTTGCCCCAGCGGTCGGGCACATTGATCGCCGTGATTATACCGCCATAGGCGATGAACTTGATGGACGCGCCTCTGTCGTTGATGAGCGTGTAGAGATCGACGGCTTTGCCGTCCTGCGTGTTTCAGAATGGGGACTTGTCCACAGAGCCGATGCCGGCGATCCCTCCTACCCGGGCTTGTGACAAAGTCGATCGAGCACGTCTCGAAGCGCAGTTGCGGCTTGGTCACGCTCGTCAGCAGACATCAGCTCGGGCTCGGCTTCCAGTCTGAGATGCGGCAGTTCGGTTCGAACGGCGCGACGGGCAGCGACAAGATTGGCCTTCGCATCGATGACGCGATAAGTGGCGACCGGATAGGCGATCCCTTTGACGTGGATGCGCCCCAGCTCGTCGCAGTCAATCGTGTCCTTCACTTGCGCAAACGTCTCATAAGAAATGAGCACGGTCCCTGGCTGCGCCTCCTGCTCAAGACGTGAGGCGAGATTCACGGCGCCGCCGATTATCGTGTAGTCCATCCGGTCCTCGCTGCCGAAGTTGCCGACAGTGCAGTAGTCGGTGTGGATGCCGATGCGGCAGCGCAGTGGTGTTTCAATTCCAATGTCGCGCCAGACTTCGGCAAGTTCGCTCATCCGCTTCTGCATGGCGAGCGCCATCTGCACGCCGGCGAGCGCGTCCTCCTTGACGCCGCGAGTTTCCGGATCGCCGAAAAACATCAGAATCGCGTCGCCGACATACTTGTCGATCGTCGCGCCATGATCCGAAGCAATTTTCGACATTTCCGTCAGATAGTGATTTAGGAGCTGGGTGAGAACCTCGGACTGCATTTTGTCAGTGGTCTCGGTAAAGCCGGCGATATCCGAGAAGCATATTGTCAACTTCTTCCGCTGGCTGGCGATCCTGACCTCCTGACGGCCGGTGAATATCGAGTTGTACACCTGGGGCGCCAGGTATTTCGCCAGCTTGCTGGAAAGCGCCTCGAGAGCCGCGGATTTCTCGGCGAGGTTCTCCTCCCGTAGCTTCAGCTCGGTGATGTCCGAGTAGACCGCGACTGTGCCGCCGCCGGTGATCCGCCGCTCGCTTATCATGATCCATCTTCCGTCGCCTCGCAGCTGCTCCCACGGTTCGCCGGGGTTGCGGTGCCGGGAGAGCCGCTCGGCGACCCATTCCTCGAATCGTCCCTCGGCATCCCTGATGTAGCCGCGCTCAGCGGATCGGCGGATGATGTGCTCGAATGTCGTACCGGGCGTCAGTTCGATCGCAAGGTCGCTGTAGAGCAGTTCGCGGTAGCGGCTATTGCTAAGGATGAGCCGGTCCTGGCGGTCGTAGAGAGCGAATCCCTCGGAGATGCTCTCGATGGCATCGATGAGCCGCTGGCGCGCTTCGGCGACCTCGCGCAGGTTCTTTTCCTCGACCTCGACTGCAGTGTCCCGGAAGAGCCTGAGCGCCTCGGCCATGCGGCCGATTTCGTCGTGGCCCGCGGCAGGCAATGGCGCACGAAGATTGCCGCCGGCGATTGCGAGCATGCTTTGGCTCACCCCTCCCAGGCGGGCGAGGAGGCTGCGGTCGACATAGAGCCAAACAACAAGAACGGAACTCAAGAGGCTGAGAAAGGCGGAGCCAAGGACAACTCCGGTCCCGTAGCGCTGGACGACCGCGGCTTCGAGACCAGATGCGGTGATCTCGCGGTCTGCCGCGGCGACCAGGCGATCGACGGCAGCGGTAAGACTGCGCGACAGCTGATTGTTTTCGGCCAGAAGCTCTTCGCCCTGCGCCAGGACGGCGAACTCGTCCTGCCGCGCCTTCGGGATGCTGTTTCCGCCGTCGATCAGTGCCTTGAACTCGTTGACCCGCTGCTGGAAACGGGTCCGCAGCCTATCGTCGATCTCGTTGGAAATCGTGTCCAGAACGGCGAGTGACCGGCGCAGCGGAAACAGGATCAACGCCAGATCGCCTGGCGTCGGCGCGTCCGCCGTGTTGACCAGCGCGTCATTGACCGCCGAGATCTCCTGCTGCGCCTTCTGCTGCGGGATGTAGGCCGCTATCGACTGGACCAGGTCGGCCGTCGCCTCCGCGCCTCGATCGGACGCGAGCGGCGTGTCGGCCGTGACCGCCCGCCATTGCTGGAGTTTGGAATTCATCACGAGCATGCCGGGCGCCACAAGGCGCTGGCTTGCATTTGTCGTAGCCGACAGGCGACGTAACAGTTCCTCTTTGCGCGCCACCACGGTGAGGCGGGCGGCGACAAGGTCGTCGAGGGCGTTGAGATTGCGCCGCAGACCAAGCACCGCAGCCTCGATCTCAGCCACTACCGCCGTGCTAGGCTTGGCGCCTTTGAGAGCGGCAAGCAGTTCCTCGAGGCGCGTCATCTCTGCCGCGATCGCAGTCGAGACCTCGTTATGCTGAGCCTTGCTGGTCGAAGCAAGTGCGGCGGGCGCAGTGGCGGCGACCCGCTCGGCCTGGCGCGACAGCTGGAGGGACGCGAGCGCCGACGGCACACGCTCCTCGGTGATGTGGTCGACGACCTCCCCCACCTCGAGGAAGGCATAAAGAGCGGCTGTTGTCGCGAGCACCGCGAAGGTGCTGATACCGAAAAAAGCGAGCAACAGACGGCCGCGTATGCCGAGACGCTTAAGCATCGCGGCGACGCATTGATTCAGCTGGCGCGGCCGATAGGGTCTGCACAGATTGGCTCAAGGCGATTCGCCGGATCGGTGGTCCATTACTCCAACGGCACGTATTCGCCACCCTTCCAGACATACCATACCCAACTCTGAACAGTGAGGTCGCCCTTATTATCAAAGTCCATACGGCCCAACACAGTGTCAAATTGATTGCCGCGCAGTGATGCAATCACGGCTTGGAGTTCTAGTGAGCCTGCCTTCTCGACCGCCTGCGCCCAGGTCTGGGCGGCGCCGTAACTGTGCAGCGTCCAGGAATCGGGTTCGAAGTTCTCGGCTCGGAATCGTTCGACGACTTTGGCCGCTTCGGCATTTCGACGCGGGTCGGGGACAAAGGTGAAGAGCGTGCCCTCGGCGGCAGGGCCGGCAATTAGCCCGAATGCCTCGGTCGCCGTATCATCGCCCGAGATCAGCTGAACCGGGTAGCCCCGGTCGCGCGCCGCGCGGACCATAAGCGCAGCCTCGGTATGATACCCGCCCATGTACAGCACGGCGATATCCGCCCCCTGTAACGTGCTGATCTCGGCCGAGTAGTCGTCTTTCCCGGGAGTGTAGCCTTCATAGATTGATTCGGTCACGCCCCGCTTGTTCAACTGCTTTCTTGTCTCATCGGCGAGACCCTTCCCATAGGTCGTATTGTCGTGAAGGATCGCGATCTTCTTGTCGCTCCAATGATCGGCCAAGTAGTTGCCCGCCTCGAAGCCCTGCGCATCGTCGCGACTGCAGACGCGGAAAACGTTGGCGCGGCCTTGCTCGGTCAATATCGGATTGGTCGAGGACGGCGAAATCTGCAGAATTCCCGCCGCCTCGTACACCTCCGATGCCGGAATCGAGGCTCCAGAGCAGTAGTGCCCGACGACGAACACTACACCGTCAGCCACCAGCTTTTGGGCAGCAGCCACCGCTTGCTTGGGATCGCAGAAGTCGTCGACCGTGATGAGCCGCACCGGCTCGCCGAGGACGCCGCCCGCCGCATTGATATCGGCCACAGCCACCTCTGCGCCGCGCTTCAATTGCGTGCCAGTCCATTCGAGCTTTCCGGTCATCGGGCCTGCGACCCCGATCAGCACCTCCGCCCGCGCAGGACAGCTAAGCGCCGCGGCCGCGAGCGCGACAATAGCTACGGTGATGATACGGTGCATGGATGCACCCCAAAGGCAGTAGCTTACGCCAATCCCGTCAGCGCCGACAGTCCTTTTCCGCGAGCGTGGATTGGGTTCCGATCCGAGAGCGTCGCGCGTCCAATGGAAGCGCAAAGGACGCTCTTTGAACTTTGCGCATGATCCTTTCCGGACCGAAGGCCAGCGCAGCAAAGGCCGGTACCTCCGGGCGTCAGGCGCCAGGCAGCCTGAACCGGTATTCCGTCACATGATGGTAGATCTGGCCCGGCCATAGCGTGGCCTGCGGGAAATACGGCCGGTTCGGCGCATCCGGCCAGACCTGCGGCTCCAGGCAGAAGCCCGAATAAGCCTTGTATTGAACCGCCCCGAGCCCCGGCGAAGCTGGCGCCAGATACTGGCCGGTATAGAGCTGGACGCCCGGTTCCGTGGTCCACAGCTCCATCTCGACGCCCGAATTCGCGCCTTGCGCCCATGACGCCAGCTTGAGCGGGCCGCGCGTCGAGGCAAGGCAGAAATTCTGGTCGTAGGGGAGCTGCTTGCCCTCACCCTCCATGCGCAGCGGCCGCGCCTGACGGAAGTCGAACGGCGTGCCGTCGACCGGCTTCACGACGCCGGTCGGGATCAGGTCGCCATCGACCGGAAGATAGGCGCCGGCGTTCAGCATCAGCCGGTGATCGAGGACATCGCCGGCGCCGCCGTCATCCAGGTTGAAATAGGAATGCTGGGTAAGGTTGCACAGCGTCGGCTCCTCGCAGGTGGCGGTCAGCTCGACGCTGAGCGTGCCGGGGATCTTCAGCCTGTAGGTGCAGGTCACGTCGAGCGCGCCGGGAAAGCCCATCGTGCCGTCGGGATCATGCAGCGTCAGGGTGACAAAATCCCTGCCATGCAGCGAAACCTCCCATGGCCGGTGCGAAAAACCTTGCGAGCCGCCATGCAGCGTGTGCTTGTCGAGGAAGTTGCGCTCGGTCTGGTAGCGCTGGCCGGCGATGGTGAAGCGGCCATCGCGGATACGGTTGGCATAGCGTCCGACGACGGCGCCCAAGAAGGCCGTATCCGTTTCATAGGGCTTGAAACTGCTATAGCCGAGCACAAGCGGCGCATCGTGCCCGGCCAGCCGCAGATCCTGGATGATGGCGCCCAGCCCGATGATGTTGGCGGTGAGGCCGCCGCCGCGGATGCTGAAGCGGCGGATGGCCTCGCCCGCCTGCGTCGTACCGAAAACCTCGCCGTCCTTCATCGCCATGCCCGAAACGCCAGTTGGTTGATCGATCCCGGCTCGCCGCGTGGGCCGGCTTGGTCTGTTGACGTTCGACAGGCCCTGCCCGATCAGAGGCCGAGGCCGCCGATGCAGACATATTTGGTGTCGAGATAATCCTCGATGCCCTGATGTCCGCCTTCCTTGCCGAGGCCCGATTCCTTGACGCCGCCGAACGGCGCCTCGGGCGTGGTGATCAGCCCTTCATTGACGCCGACCATGCCGTATTTCAGCCCTTCCATGACCCGGAAGGCGCGGCCGAGATCGCCGGTGTAGAAATAGCAGGCGAGGCCGAACTCGGTGTCGTTGGCGAGTGCGATCGCCTCCTCTTCGGTTTCGAACTTGAACACGGGTGCTACCGGGCCAAAGATCTCTTCCTTCATGAAGCGCATCTTCGGCGTGGCGTCGGCGATCACCGTCGGCTGGAAGAACGAACCGCCGAGCGCATGGCGCTTGCCGCCAGCGACGACCTTGCCGCCCTTGGCGGTGGCGTCGGCGATCAGTTCCTCGACCTTCTCGACTGCCTTCTCGTCGATCAGCGGCCCCTGCTGCACGCCGTCATCGAGGCCGGAACCGACCTTCAGCCCGTCGCTGGCGGCGGCGAGCTTTTCGACGAACTTGTCGTAGACACCAGCCTGGACCAGGAAGCGATTGGTGCAGACGCAGGTCTGGCCGGAATTGCGGTATTTGGCGGTGATCGCGCCGGCGACGGCGCGCTCGATATCGGCGTCGTCGAAGACCAGGAATGGCGCGTTGCCACCAAGTTCCATCGACACCTTCTTGACGGTGACGGACGACTTCTGGATCAGGATCTTGCCGACCTCGGTCGAGCCGGTGAAGGTGATCTTCTTGACCAGAGGGTTGGCGCAGATCTCGTCGCCGATCTCGCCGGCAGCGCCGGTCAGGATGTTGATGACGCCTTTGGGGAAGCCGACCTCCTCGGCGAGCGCGCCCCAGGCGAGGCCGGAATAAGGCGTCTGCGACGCCGGTTTGACCACCGCCGTGCAGCCGGCGGCAAGTGCTGGACCGAGCTTGCGGGCCAGCATCGAGGACGGGAAATTCCACGGCGTGATGGCGGCGATGACGCCGACCGGCTCCTTGGTCACCAGGATGCGGCGGTCCGCCCAAGGCGACGGCACGACATCGCCATAGGTGCGGCGGCCTTCTTCGGCGAACCACAATATGTACGAGGCCGCCGAACCGATCTCACCCTTCGATTCGAACAGCGACTTGCCCTGCTCGATGGTCAGCAGCTCGGCCAGCACATCCTGGTTGTCCATCATGGCGTCATGCAGCTTGCGCAACAGCTTCGAGCGCTCGAGCGCGGTGGTCTTGCGCCATGTCTGGAAGGCGGCGTCGGCAGCTTCGATGGCGCGGCGCGTCTCGACCTTGCCCGACTTCGGCACGGTGCCGATCTTGAGGCCGGTGGCCGGATTGTTGACGTCGACCGTCTGGCCGCTGTCGGCCTGCACCCACTCGCCGTTGATGAGATTGGCCTGGCGCATGAAATGGCTGGTTTTCTGAAGCATGGTCTAGCCTCCGTTCGGCGCGCTGACGGGCCGCTATCTGGATTTCCTTGACGGGCGTGCGCACTGGCATCGATGCCGGCACGCCTGGAGCCACTGCTCTTTACCTAGGGCAAGCCCCGCAATCAATCGCAAGATGGCATATAGGGTTTGGGCCAGCACAAGGCGAGGCCGATTTGCGCTCCCGTTGTTGCTTGAGGGTGTGTGAGGAAACGACCGGGACCGGTGGCTCCCGAGAACCGGAACGGAGCGTAACGTTTGGGTATATGAGTACCGGAAGCACCAGGAAACCGCCCTTCGCAGGCATCAATATCGATCATACCTATCCAAACACGTGGACCACCACCGTCAGCCAAAAGGCCGTGGTGACGACCGCGCAGGCGGTGGCGATGGTCATCTGGTTCGATGCCAACGCCTGGCCGGTGTTGAACTGCGTCGCAATCAGGAAGGAATTCACCCCGGATGGCAGCGCGGCGGCCACGACCGCGACTTTCGCCGACAGCGGCGGCAGGCCAAGCAGCCAGACCAGGCCGAGCGCGACGGCCGGCATCAGCATCAGCTTCAGCGCCGACAGCGCCAGCGCCGGCCGCACATTGCCGGAGATGCCGAAACGGCACAGGCCCAGCCCCATGGCAAACAGCGCGACCGGTCCGGCGATATTGGCCAGCGCGTCGACCAGCCGGACGGCCAGCGCCGGCAATGGCAGGCCGGTGATACGCCACACCCATCCGGCCAGGATGCCGATGATCAGCGGATTGGAGAGCAACTTTCGAAAGAAGCGCCGGATGATGCGCAGCGGATGCACATGCTCGTCACCGCGGCCAAAGATCTCAAACAGGATGATCGATGCCATGATCATCGTCGGCAGATGCACGGAAATCAGCAGCGACAGCACTTCGAATCCACTTGGCCCGAATGTGCCGAGGAAGAACGGGATGCCGAGCAGGACGAGGTTGGAAAAAGCCGACGACACGCCGCCGACGACCCCGGCACGCGCGTCGCGCCCGAACACCCGGGTGATGACCAGGTGGCCTGCGGCCCACGTCACTGCGGCAGCCGTAAAATAGGCTCCCCAGAACAACCAGGGCGCGGTGCCATGGAAATCGGCGTTGACCATGGTGCGGAACAGTAGCAGCGGCATCGCCACCCCGACGGCGAATTCGGCGATGGGCCCACCCGCCTCGGCCTTCAGATAGCCGGTGAGCCCGGCCAGATAGCCGAGCGCGACAAGGCCGAAGACAAAAAGGACGGTTTCGATGAGTGGGGACATTTTTCCCCTGATAGGCGAGCCGGGATTTGAGCGCAACCGCCCCGCCTTGCAAAGCGGTCCGTTCTCGCAAACAGCCGGGATAGGTGATGCCTTGTTTTTCAGCCGGCTTTGCCGTCCCTATATGCGGTCACCGGAAGCCACTTCCGGTGACCGGAAAAGGACGCCTGATGCTTCGATCTGTGCTGGCTCTATTGCTGCTCGTCATTCCCGCCGCGGCCCACGCGACCGAAGCCGGCTGGGCGCTGTTGCGCGACGGCGGACATGTCGTGCTGCTTCGCCATGCCATGGTCACCGGCACTACCGATCCGGCGAATTTCGACATCGAGAAATGCGCCACCCAGGTCAATCTCTCGGTGCGCGGCAAGCAGCAGGCACGCAAGATCGGCGCGCTTTTCGACGCCCGCGCGGCGCCGGTCGAGCGCGTGCTGTCCAGCCGCTATTGCCGCGCCCTCGACACGGCTCGCACCGCTTTCAGAGAAGAGCCCGAACCCTTCGCTCCGCTTGACCTGCTGAAGACCGACGCGAGCGAGAAAGCCGCCCAGCTCGAGGCGATCATGAACGAGATCAGCGCCTATTCCGGCTCCGACAATGTGGTCATGGTCACCCATCTGGAGAACATCATGGCGCTCACCGGCATCTCGCCGCGCGAAGGCGAAGCCGTGATCGTCGAGCCGCAAGGCGACGGCCTGCGCGTGCTCGGCCGCGTCACTTTCTAATCTGCGCTGGAGCCAGTTGAAGCGTTCGCCAGTGGTGAAATCTAACGCTTGGTCCCTGAACGGAATACCGGTTCCGCCCCCCCTAGCGGTAGCTCGTTCGTTCGGCCTCGGCCGAATCTACGCAGATGACCCAATGCGGACGTTTGCGACACCCATCAGAGATGTCGGCTTAGCGCCCAATGTCGGCCGTTGAGGTGATCTCTACTGTTGCCCAATAGCAGACGTTGCCGGAGACTATCCTGGCAATCGTGCTTGCGGACATTCCGGCCGTTCAGCTTCAGTCGACGGCCAAAGGAGGCTTTTCCCGGCGGCGGAATGACA
>NZ_JBVVQE010000071.1:0-34840 GCF_055811435.1 Mesorhizobium sp. WSM4837 | reverse complement strand
GTTTGGGGGGGGGGGAAGGGCGGGTGCGGAAGCCGGAAAGCGGAAGGGCCGCGTAAGGCAAGATAAAGGCATTGCCTCCAGGAGGCGGCGAAGTCTTTGTCTGCACATCGTTTTTCCTGGAGGCTGCTGGCAGAGCCGGGAGTGTGGGACACGCAAGTATCTGACACTGCTTGAGATTTCTGGGAGGCCACGATGCAGGATGACGAATTCAGGCCGAAGCTCGGCAGAATAGGCTCGCGCGGCTCGAAGGCAGGCAAACGCTTCGCCAGCCAGGTCCAGGCGGCGATCAACAGAGCCGGCGGCCGGCCCCAGCGCGGCGGCCGCTTTAACGGCAGCCGGGCAGGGCGCGGCGGAGCGGCCGCCGCGCTGCTGAACTCACGCGACAGGTATGCTGCCTTCCGGCAGCGGCGGGTGGTGGTCAAGGCGCGCGTCGTCAAGCTGGCCGGCAAAGGCCAGGGTGGGGCGCTTGCGCATCTGCGCTACATCCAACGCGACGGCGTTACCCGGGAAGGCGCGCCTGGCGAGCTCTACGGCGCCGACAGTGATCGCGTCGACAGCAAGGCCTTCCTTGATCGTGCCGATGGCGATCGGCATCAATTCCGCTTCATCGTCGCACCCGAAGACGGCATCCAGTATGACGACCTGAAGCTACTCACGCGCCGGCTCATGGCGCAGATGGAGGAGGATCTCGGCACGAAGCTCGACTGGGTTGCCGTCGATCATTTCAACACCGGCCACCCGCACACCCATATCATCGTCCGTGGCAAGGACGACCGCGGCGAGAACCTCGTCATTGCGCGGGAATATATCTCAAGCGGAATCCGCGAACGGACCGCCGAGCTGGTCAGCCTCAATCTCGGTCCACGAACCGATCGCGAGATCGAGCACCGCCTGCGGCAGGAAATGGAGCAGGAGCGCTTCACCAGCATCGACCGGCAGCTGCTCAGCATGCGCGACAGCGATGGACTGGTTTCTCCGGTCGGCCGCGACGCCTTTCGACAGACCCTGCACCAGGGCCGCCTGCGCAAACTCGGACGGATGGGTCTGGCCGAGGAGATCAGCTCCGGCCGCTGGCGCCTCGACGATGAGCTCGAAGCGACACTGCAGCGCATCGGCGAGCGCGGTGACATAATCAAGACGATGCACCGAGACATTGCGGGTAAAGGACTATCCCGAAGTGCAGCCGACTGTGTGATCCACGATCAATCCGGGCAGCTCGCGCAACCTTTCGTTGGCCGCCTTGTGGCGCGCGGGCTTGCCGACGAGATCAACGACCGCCACTACCTCATAGTGGATGGGGTGGACGGGAAAAGCCACTACATCGATGTCGGCAAAGGCGAGGCCACCGAACCGACGCCCGACGGCTGCATCGTCCGTGTCACGCCGAGAAACACCGGGCCGAGGCAGGTTGACCGCACCGTCGCCGAGATCGCTGCCGTCCACGGGGGGCGCTACAATGTTGATATCCACCTGAAGCATGATCCGTCTGCCAGCGAACGCTTCGCCGAAACCCATGTGCGTCGTCTGGAAGCCATTCGCCGCGGAACCGGCACTGTCAGGCGCGAAGCCGACGGCACATGGATTATCGCGCCGAACCATCTCGACCAAGTCGCCGACTACGAGCGCAAGCGAGCCATGGCTGTGCCTGTTGTCGTCGCCAAGCTCTCATCAATGCCGCTGGATCAGCAAATCGGGTTCGACGGTGCCACCTGGATCGACCGGGAAATGGTTTCCGATTCACCGGAGACCCTGCGCAACTCCGGCTTTGGCCGTGACGTGCGGGAGGCGCAAGCCCGCAGGCGGCAATGGCTGATTGCTCAGGGTCTCGCGCATGAAGAGCAGGACCGCACCGTCTATCGCGCCAACATGATTTCGATCCTCCGCCAGCGTGAACTGAACCGTGTTGCCGGTCAGCTCTCGGAAGAGCTCGGTCTGTCCTATGCTGAAGTGCGACCCGGAGACCGGGTACAAGGCACTCTCCGCCGCTCAGTTGAGCTCGCCAGCGGCAAATACGCCCTTATCGAGAAATCGCGCGAGTTTGTGCTCGTCCCGTGGCGGCCGGTGCTCGAGCGGCATATCGGCAAAGAGATTTCTGGCATAGTGCAGCGAGACGGTATCTCCTGGAACATCGGTCGGCAAAGGAGTGGGCCTAGCGTTTCATAACTTGTGTGGCAGCCATGCGTGAGTGCGGTGTGCCTTGGACTGGCCCGGCAAGAGTTCGACCAAGGCGCTCCGAGAGCGTGAGTGCCACCAGCTCTGGTAGGTCTATCGGACCAACGACAGCGCGCCCGTGGCCAATTGCGATCCCATTCTAACCAAGATGCTCGGGCTCGCGCCAGATCGCCGTTAAGCTTGCCGGAGCTCGCGCAAACGTCGAGGACATTTGCTGAACCAGCTCGACAAAAAACAAGGGATCGAGCTCCTCCCGGCTGCTGTCGCTGTGGATGCCCTTCCACATGGCATGAGCATAAGGGTATTCCGAGCAACGAGTCCGCCTCCGCTTCAATGGCTCGCGAACGATCTGACGAGGTCGAGCAATTTGGCCATGCGCTTCGAGCATCAGAGTATCGCCGCTTTCCAAGCTGATCGGTGGACGAGGTGAACCGCTATTATGCTCCGAAAAGGCGAGGCTCGTCGCACTGATGGGTGTAACAATGTCGACATCGGCGATAAACGTTACGAGCATCGTCGGCTGTAGGCGAGCATCATGCTTCCGTCCCAATTCGGGAGGGAGCCATGAGCAGCCCCAACACCTCGAAAATTGGCCTCGCCTACTCAAAAGACCGGACCGTGCGCAGCCGATTCATAACCCAGCAACGGCACACAAAAACGAACTGCTGCTGCGCATGTCTCCGGCCGACCCGCAATTGCTCAGCCCACACCTTCACCGCAGCTATCTGCCATTGAGAACGCAACTCGAAACCGCAAACGCTCCTATAGAGGCTGTCTACTTCTTTGAGATGGGGATCGGCCCGGTGGTGGCGAAACTCCGGCCGGAGCTCGACGCCGAAGTTGTCGTAGTCCGGTTTTTGTAGCACATCAGCTGTCCGCTTTGGGTTGACGGCGAAGCCCGGATGAAAGCGGAAGAACACCCGGGGCCGCTTGCTGGTTCAGGTGACTGCCGCGGCAGGCTCCTGCGCATGTGCTTGTCGCTGCCCTTGCGTCGTTTCCGGTGAAGCGCCGACCTCGTGTCGAGACGCAGTCAAGGTTGGCCGCCGCGCTACCGCGGGCGCCGGCTGCGACGCTTCCAGGCCACGCCTTGAGGGGCGTTGAGCCGCCGGCCGGGATGTCAGCGTGCCGATGGAAGTCAGGGTCGTTGCCACGCGCTGTTTGGCATTGTCCAGAACTGATGAGTTTGGCGCAAGTTCCAGACGGCCGACAGTGCGCGTGAGCAAACATGCAGGAGTTTGCCAAGGCGGCCAGCAAGGCAGTCGAACAGGCAAAGGGAAGGTCCGGGTGACTGCATCCCTCAGCGGAGATGACGAGTAGCCCGCCGCTTCGATCTGATGAGTTCAAGCAGCTCAGCCTCATCCGCGTCAGCCTCTTCTTCCAACGCGACCAAAATATCCAGGGCGAGGTTGTCGGCCTCCAACGATGAGCGGGCGATATGCTCGTCACTGCATATCTGGTCGAATACCCGTTGGCATAGATCGAGATCGGCAGGGTATAGACCGGCCCGTTTGAACGGCATTTTGAAAACCCCTAAGCATTGTAGCAGTCAATGGATCTAAGGGCCGTTAACTGGGCGAGTCAACAGCATGTAAAAAGCGGACATTGCGATGATCGTTACGCCTCAGCCGACTACGGAAACTCGTCCCAACTGGCGGTTGGTGGACGCAAGCCGGCACCGCGCGTACCGTTTCTCGCTGGTCAACACGTCCTCTTCTATCCATTGGCTGGATGGCAGCCATCCCAACAATCGATTTTACCTGTTTTACCGAATTCTACTAGGAGGCTCAGCGCCGGGCGGTGTCCTTCGGGTCGGCTGAGGCTACCGGGAAGAATTCGGAGACGATCATGTGCGGGATTGTTGGCATCGTTGGGCATCAGCCGGTGTCTGATCGGTTGGTCGACGCTTTGAAGCGTCTCGAATATCGAGGATATGACTCAGCCGGCGTTGCCACCATCACCGAGGGCTCGTTGCACTGCCGGCGCGCCAAGGGCAAGCTCATCAATCTCGAGACGAGGTTGAAGGAAGAGCCGCTGAGTGGCACCATCGGCATCGCACACACGCGCTGGGCAACGCATGGGGCACCGACTGAGCGCAACGCGCACCCGCACTTTACGGACGGTGTGGCCGTCGTTCACAACGGCATTATCGAGAATTTCGCCGAGTTGAAGGACGAACTGGTGGCGGCGGGCGCCGAGTTCCAGACCGACACCGACACCGAGGTCGTCGTGCATCTCTTGGCAAGACACCGCCGGGAGGGCATGGGGCGGGGTGAGGCAATGCACGCCATGCTGAAGCGCGTCAGGGGCGCCTACGCGCTTGCCATTCTCTTCGAGGATGATCCGTCGACCATCATGGCGGCGCGCAATGGACCACCGCTGGCGATCGGTCACGGCGACGGCGAGATGTTCCTGGGCTCCGACGCCATGGCGCTAGCTCCCTTCACAAATGCAATCACATATCTCGTCGACGGCGACTGGGCCGTTATCGGCAAGGCAGGCGCCGATATCTTCGATTTCGATGGCCATCCCGTCGAACGTCCGCGCCAGGCTTCCACGGCCGGGGCATACCTGGCCAATAAGGGCAACCGTCGCCACTTCATGGAGAAGGAAATTTACGAGCAGCCCGAGGTCATCGCCCGTGCGCTCGGTCATTACATCAACTTCGAAGGGAATCGCGTCGATACGGTTTCGAGCATAGATTTCGCCAGCATCCCGAGCCTGGCGATCTCGGCTTGCGGCACCGCCTATCTGGCCGGACTGATCGCAAAATACTGGTTCGAGCGCTATGCGCGCCTGCCGGTCGAAATCGACGTTGCGTCCGAATTCCGCTACCGGGAGATCCCGTTGCCGCCGGAATCGGCGGCTCTTTTCATTTCGCAATCCGGCGAAACCGCCGATACGCTCGCGTCCCTGAGGTACTGCAAGGGGCGTGGGCTGAAAACCGGCGCTGTCGTCAATTCCCGCGAATCGACCATCGCTCGGGAGGCCGACGCGATCTTCCCGATCCTTGCCGGCCCGGAGATCGGCGTCGCCTCCACCAAGGCTTTCACGTGCCAGCTTGCGGTTCTGGCCACACTCGCCATCGGCGCTGCCAAGGACCGTGGAACGCTAACTGAATATGAGGTGAAGGCGCTCGTCCGGAGCCTTGCCGAAATGCCGGGCGTCATGGGCCGGGTACTGAACAGCATCCAGCCAGATATCGAGCTCCTGTCGCGCGAACTGTCAAAGTGTCATGGTGTCCTGTATATTGGCCGCGGCACCAGTTTCCCACTGGCGATGGAAGGTGCGCTGAAGCTCAAGGAGATTTCCTACATCCATGCTGAGGGCTATGCGGCTGGCGAATTGAAGCATGGTCCGATCGCATTGATAGACGAGAACATGCCAGTGATCGTCATCGCGCCACATGATCGCTTTTTCAACAAGACCGTCTCCAATATGGAGGAAGCGGCCGCCCGTGGAGGGCGGATTATCCTCATCACCGATGAAAATGGGGCCGCTGCGTCGAAACTCAACACGATGCATACGATCGTGCTGCCGGCCGTCGACGAGATTATCGCACCTATGATTTTCTCGCTGCCGATACAGCTTCTTGCCTATCATACGGCGGTCTCCATGGGCAAAGATGTCGATCAGCCGCGCAATCTCGCAAAATCGGTCACCGTCGAATGATTGTGACGCCCTCATAGGTGGCATGCGTCCATCGGAAATACACTTCAAAGCGTCACCGGCATTTGGATGTCGACGAGACGCAGATCAGGTCTGCGACCAAG
Organism: Mesorhizobium sp. WSM4837; assembly: GCF_055811435.1. Classification (NCBI taxonomy): domain Bacteria; kingdom Pseudomonadati; phylum Pseudomonadota; class Alphaproteobacteria; order Hyphomicrobiales; family Phyllobacteriaceae; genus Mesorhizobium; species Mesorhizobium sp. WSM4837. The sequence continues at coordinate 28,898 of NZ_JBVVQE010000071.1, read as the reverse complement.
TGGGCATATTTGCTCCACCGCAAGTTTTCAGTCTGAGCGATTCTGCCCATTCCCTCATCGCACCTGGTCGTGCGTAGTGCGCATTTCAGTTCACATCGCGCCGCGCGATGCTTGGCCCCGCATGTACAGAACTGCGGAGCAAGCCAATGACGCCTACGAAGTTGCTGATTGGGCAGATCGCCGTCGTGTTCGCAATCGTGATACTCGGCGTATGGGCGGCCACGCAGTGGTGCGCCCACATGCTCGGCCATCAACCGCCACTCGGCGCGCCATGGTTAGTCGCGGCTGGCTGGCAGATCTACAAGCCGTGGAAACTGTTCGAATGGTGGTTCCACTTCGACGCTTATGCGCCCGAGGTCTTCGATAAGGCCGGTGCGCTTGCCGGCGCCAGTGGGTTCGTGGGCTGTGCCGCCGCGATCGCCGGCTCGCTCTGGCGGGCGCGACAGCTCGGGTCGGTCACCACATATGGATCGTCAAGGTGGGCCGCGACTCACGAGATCGACACGGCAGGGCTGTTTCGGCCGGCCGGCGTTTTCCTAGGCAAGCTGAAGGATCGCTATCTTCGCCATGACGGGCCCGAGCACGTCATGGCCTTTGCCCCAACACGATCAGGCAAGGGCATCGGACTGGTTGTTCCAACTCTTCTGTCCTGGACCGGCTCGGCCGTCATTCACGATATCAAAGGCGAGAACTGGCAGTTGACCTCCGGCTGGCGCTCGAAGTTCTCCTACTGTCTCCTGTTCAATCCGACCGATCCGAGGTCGGCACGCTATAACCCGCTGCTGGAGGTACGAAAAGGTCCAGACGAGGTCCGCGACGTCCAGAACATCGCCGACATCCTGGTAGATCCGGAAGGCGCGCTGGACCGGCGGAACCACTGGGAGAAAACCAGTCACTCACTGTTGGTCGGTGCCATTTTGCACGTGCTTTACGCCGAAGAGGAAAAGACGCTCGCTCGCGTCGCCACCTTCCTGTCGGACCCGCAACGCTCGTTTGCCGCGACACTACGGCGGATGATGACGACCAACCATCTCGGCGCGGCGGATAAGCCCCAGGTCCATCCTGTCGTGGCCTCGGCAGCTCGCGAGGTGTTGAACAAGTCGGAGAACGAGCGTTCGGGCGTTCTTTCGACCGCCATGTCGTTTCTCGGCCTCTATCGCGATCCTACGGTGGCGGCAGCGACATCAGCCTGCGACTGGCGCATTGCCGATCTCCTGGATGCTGAGCGACCGATGTCACTCTATCTGGTCGTGCCGCCATCGGACATCTCGCGCACGAAGCCGCTGGTGCGACTTGTGCTCAATCAGATCGGCAGGCGTCTGACGGAGCGGCTGGAGGGGGATCCTAAGAAGAGCAGGAACCATCAACTGCTCATGATGCTGGACGAATTCCCGGCGCTCGGTCGCCTTGATTTCTTCGAAACCGCGCTCGCTTTCATGGCCGGCTATGGCATCCGTGCATATCTGATCGCGCAATCCTTGAACCAGATCTCCAAGGCGTATGGGGACAACAATGCCATTCTCGACAACTGCCATGTGCGGATTGCCTTTTCCTCCAATGACGAGCGCACGGCCAAACGCATTTCGGACGCGCTCGGCACGGCGACGGAGCTGAGGTCCATGCGCAACTATGCCGGCCATCGCTTGGCGCCCTGGCTGTCGCACGTGATGGTTAGCCGCCAGGAGACCGCCCGCCCACTATTGACACCGGGCGAGGTGATGCAGTTGCCGCAAGCCGATGAACTGGTGTTGGTTTCAGGGCTGCCGCCGATCCGGGCGAAAAAGCTGCGCTACTACCAGGATCGAAATTTCACCGAGCGCGTGCTTTCTGCGCCGGTATTGTGCGACGGCGCCTACGCGGATCGGCCAGTACCGCGTCCGGACTGTTGGATCGGGCAGGTGCGGGGCGTTGACCGCCGTCTTGCTGGCCGCGGCGAAAGCGCGGGCGAGGCAATTGAAGATGAAGGAGGTGTCCAGCAACAGCGACATCCGGGTCTGCCTGAAGAGCATACAGCCGTCACTCTGGAGCCCGACCGGGACGACCTGCTCAAGCCCGCGGACGATGATAGCGAGGCAGTTGCCGACAGGCGCGTGATGGACCGAATTTCCACTGCCGCACGCGCCTATGGCATCAACGAGGGGACGGGCGACAACAAGGACATCGTGCCCGGCTTCTGAAAGAAGCTGCCGAAGGCAGAGCGCAAATCAGCGTAGATAACGGCCATAAGCAATTTCGAGGAAGTCGCCGATGCTCGTTCCCGCCCGCGCAACAGCGCTGGGACAGTTGGAACGAGCCACATGAGCCCTCAGCGCATTCGTCATCAGTTTCTGCTCGAACCCGACCTGAGCAAGAAACTGGACGACCTCAACCGCGATCCATCGACGACCAAATCAGCGATCGTGGCGAAGGCAGTCGAGGCCTTTATCGAGCGGCGTGGCGAGAACGAGCTCGACCGGCGCTACGGCGTAAGGCTCGACCGTCTTTCTCGTGACCTCGGTCATCTCAGACGCGACGTCGAGATGATCCTAGAGAGCCTGGCGCTCTTCATTCGCTTTTCCATCACGCTTCATGCTCACACGCCAGTCCCGGACAGGGCGACGCAGGCGATTGCCCAGGAGCGCTTCGACAAATTCGTCGAGCAAGTGGGCCGCCAGATCGCCTCCGGCAAACGGTCGCTTGGGACGGATAATGGCGGGGGAGGGGAAGGATGAGTTCTCATCCGGAGGTCGACCATCGCCATCGTGCCATGTTGCGCACCGCCATGGGCCCGGCAATCGCTGAGGCCCTTGCCGATTCATCTGTTGTCGAGGTGATGGTCAATCCCGACGGTGCGCTGCGGCTCGACCGGCTGGGAGAAGGTCGGGTCGGTACCGGCGTGCATATGCACCCATCCGAGGCGGAACGCATCGTTCGCCTGGTCGCTTCCCATGTGCGTGCCGAGGCGCATGCGGGTAGTCCGATCGTCAGCGCCGAACTGCCCTCGGGCGAGCGCTTCGAGGGGCTGTTGCCGCCAGTCGTTCTGGCGCCATGCTTCGCCATCCGTAAACCGGCCGCAAAACTCTACACGTTGGCCAACTATGTCGCCGACCAAATCATGCTGCCGCTGCAGGCCGATGCGCTGAGGAAGGCCGTGCGCGAGCGGCGCAACATATTGGTCGCAGGCGGCACGTCGTCGGGTAAAACCACGCTCGCCAATGCGCTGCTGGTCGAAGTCGCGGAATGCGACGAGCGGGTGATCTTGATCGAAGACACACGCGAGCTGCAGTGCGCTGCCAAGGACTGCGTTGCACTCAGGACAAGACGGGGCTCGGTGACGCTTGCCGATCTCGTACGCTCGACGCTGCGGCTCAGGCCCGACCGCATCGTCGTCGGCGAAGTCCGGGGTGCGGAAGCCCTCGATATGCTGAAGGCATGGAACACTGGCCACCCCGGCGGCATCGCAACGGTTCACGCCAATTCGGCGCGCTCCGCCCTCTACCGGATCGAGCAACTCGCGCAGGAAGCCGTCGTCACTGTACCACGCCGTCTGATCGCCGATGCCATCGATCTGATTGTCTTCATCGCCGGGCGCGGATCCTCGCGCCGCATTGACGCCATCGCCGAGGTCATCGGTCTCGACGGCAGCGGCGATTACGCCGTCACCCAACTGACGCTCCCGCAACTTCAGCAGTTTTGAAAGGCCAATTCATGTGCAAGAAGCTTCGCTTTCTTTCGTCCACCGCGCTCGTGCTTGTTCTCACGGTCTCAGCCCGCGCAGCAGGCTCCGGCATGCCTTGGGAACAGCCGCTGCAACAGATCCTGGAGTCTGTACAGGGACCGGTCGCCAAGATTATCGCCGTGATCATCATCATCACCACGGGCTTAACCCTTGCCTTCGGTGACACCGCAGGCGGTTTCCGCCGGCTGATCCAGATCGTCTTCGGGCTGTCGATCGCCTTCGCGGCATCGAGCTTCTTTCTCTCCTTCTTCTCCTTTGGCGGCGGAGCACTCGTCTGATGGCCGCTGGAGAGCAGCATATTGAGGGCTTCGCGGTTCCCGTTCACCGGGCATTGACCGAAGCCATCCTGCTGGGCGGTGCACCGCGAGCGGTGGCGATCCTCAACGGCACGGTGGCCGCAGCTATCGGCCTCGGTTTGCAGCAGTGGATCGCAGGGCTGGTGCTGTGGATTGCCGGCCACACGCTGGCGGTCTTTGCCTCAAGACGCGATCCAGACTTCGCCAGCGTGCTCGTTCGTCACCTTCGTCTGAAGGGATGGTTGGGATGCTGAACCTGTCAGAATACCGCAGCAAAGCCGACAAACTTGCGGACCATCTGCCCTGGGCAGCGCTCGTCGCGCCCAGCATCGTGCTCAATAAGGACGGCAGCTTTCAGCGGACCTTACGGTTCCGCGGGCCCGATCTCGAAAGCGCGACGGAAGCAGAACTTGTCGGCATCTGCGCCCGGGCAAACAACGCGTTGAGAAGGCTCGGCTCCGGCTGGGCATTGTTCTTCGAAGCCGAGCGCATAGAGGCGCTCGACTATCCTAACTCAACCTTTCCCGACGCCGCGTCTTGGCTGGTCGATGAAGAACGACGCGCGGCCTTCGAGGGCAAGGTCGCGCATTACGAGAGCCGCTATCATCTGACTTTGCTGTTCATGCCGCCCCCGGACGCACGGGCGAGGGCTGAAAGCGCGCTCGTTGACGCACACCAATCTGGCGGCGGGAGAGACTGGCCCCAGGAGCTGGCGCGGTTTCGCGACGAGACCGACCGGGTCCTCGATCTTTTGTCCGGCTTCATGCCCGAGGTGCGCGTGCTCGACGATGCCGAGACCCTGACTTACCTGCACGGCACAATCTCGACCCGCCGCCATCCACTCGCTGTCCCGGAAACGCCGATGTATCTCGACGGTATCCTGGTCGACGCGCCGCTTACCGGCGGCTTGGAGCCTATGCTCGGCGAACACCATCTTCGCACCCTTACCGTCCTCGGATTCCCGAATCTCACCCGGCCCGGGATTCTCGACGCGTTGAATCATCAGGATTTCGCCTATCGCTGGGTGACGCGTTTCATCCCGCTCGACAAGACGGAAGCCACGAAGACGCTGACACGGTTGCGCCGCCAGTGGTTTGCCAAGCGCAAGTCGATCGCGGCCATCCTGCGCGAGGTCGTGACCAACGAACCTGTCCCGCTGGTCGACAGCGATGCCGACAACAAGGCGCTCGATGCCGACGCAGCCCTTCAGGCGTTGGGCGGCGACCATGTCGGCTTCGGTTATCTCACCACAACGGTGACAGTGTGGGATGAGGACCATCAAGCCGCCGCGGAGAAACTTCGCGCGGTCGAGCGCATCATCAATGGGCTCGGCTTCACCACCATCCGCGAAGGCGTCAATGCGGTCGAGGCGTGGCTCGGCTCGCTGCCTGGTCATATCTATGCCAATGTTCGCCAGCCGCTCGTTCACACATTGAACCTTGCGCATCTCATGCCGTTGTCGTCGGTCTGGGCAGGTCCTGCGGCGAACGAGCATCTCGCCAAGGTCACCCAGCGAGAGGCCTCGCCACTTCTGTTCGCAGAGACCAACGGGTCGACACCATTCCGGCTATCCACCCATGTCGACGATGTCGGCCACATGCTGATCGTTGGCCCGACCGGCGCCGGCAAATCGGTGCTGCTTGCCCTGATTGCGCTGCAGTTCCGGCGCTATGCCGGCGCGCAGGTCTATGTCTTCGACAAAGGCAATTCGGCGCGCGCGGCAGTCCTTGCCACGGGTGGAGAACACCACGCGCTGGGTGCTGACGGTGCGCTCGCCTTCCAGCCCCTGCGCAATATCGGCGACCAGGCTGCCCGCAGTTGGGCAGCCGAGTGGATTGCCGGCCTCATTGCGCATGAGAATGTCACCGTCACGCCGGAGGTGAAGGAGGCAATCTGGTCGGCACTCACCAGCCTTGCCACCGCGCCGGCGCAGGAACGCACGCTGACCGGCCTTTCGGTCCTGCTTCAGTCCAACGGGCTGAAGTCCGTGTTGATGCCCTACACGCTCGACGGTCCTTTCGGCCGCCTGCTCGACGCCGATGATGATCGGCTGGCCTTATCGAATGTGCAGTGTTTCGAGACGGAAGAGCTGATGCAGAGCCAAGGCGCTGTGCTGCCTGTGCTCACTTACGTCTTCCATCGTCTTGAAGAGCGGTTCGATGGACGGCCGACGCTGCTGATGCTCGACGAGGCTTGGGTCTATCTCGACAATCCGCTCTTTGCCGCCCGTATCCGCGAATGGCTGAAGGTGCTCCGAAAGCGGAATGTCTCGGTGATCTTCGCTACGCAATCGCTGGCTGATATCGCGGGCTCTTCAATCGCGCCGGCGATCATCGAGAGCTGCCCCCAGCGCATTTTCCTTCCCAATGATCGTGCTGTGGAACCGCAAGCGCGGGCAGCCTACGAGCGCTTCGGCTTGAACGAGCGGCAGATCGAATTGATCGCCCGCGCCACGCCCAAGCGCCACTACTATCTTCAGTCACGTGGCGGAAACCGTCTCTTCGAGCTCGGGCTTGGCCCCATCACTCTTGCGCTTTGCGGCGCTTCCGATCCGGCGACGCAGACCCTGATCGACAAAATCCAGTCCGAAGACGGGCAAGACAGCTTTGCCTCCCGCTTTCTGAGCGCGCGCGGCCTCGATTGGGCTGCCGAGCTTCTCCAGCAATTCCCTCAACCAGACATGGAGCAATCCTCATGATTGGACGCCGTCTTTTCACCAGCCTGATCACCGTTTCCCTGATCGCCAAGCCAATGGCCGACTATGTGCAGCCGGCCTACGCCCTTATCGTATTCGACCCATCCAATTATGCGCAGAACGTGCTGACGGCGGCGCGCGCGCTGGAGCAGATCAACAACCAGATCCAGTCGCTGCAGAACCAGGCAACCATGCTGCAGAACATGGCGCGCAATCTTCAGCGTCTGGATTTCTCTTCCGTGGGCCAACTCACCGGTTCGCTCCATCGCATTGACGGTTTGATGGACCAGGCGAGTGGCCTCAGTTTTGATCTGGGCAAGCTTCAAGACCAGTGGCGCAGCCAATATCCAGAAAGCTACGAGGCCACGATCAAGGTCAGCGATGTGGCAACCGCTGCGCGCGAGCGCTGGCAGAGCGCCATGCAGGCGTTCCGCCAGACCATGCGGGCCCAGTCGCAGATCGTCGAGAACGTCCGCGCCGACGGCGACCTGCTTGCCGATCTCGTCAACCGCAGCCAAGGGGCAGCCGGTGCGCTTCAGGCAAGCCAGGCCACCAACCAGCTGATCGCGCTTTCAACTAAGCAGCAGATGCAGATCCAAACGCTGCTCGCGACTCAGTTTCGAGCTGAGGCCGAGGATGCCGCGCGCAAGGCGCAGTCCGAGGAAGCCGCCCGCGAGACAACCAAGCGCTTCCTGGGTACCGGCTCGGCCTATCCCGGCAACTGATCACCAACTCTGACGAGGAAGGCGGCGGCATGAACGACCTTGGCGTCATCGATCGCTTCATGGAGACCTTCATCCGCTACATTGATAGCGGGTTCGGTCTGCTTTCGGGCGACGTCGCCTTCCTCACCACCATCCTGATCGGCATCGACATCACGCTGGCCGGGCTGGCCTGGGCGCTCGGCGACGAGCCCAACATTCTCGGCCGGCTTACCCGCAAGGTGCTCTATGTCGGCGTCTTCGCCTTCATCTTGAATAATTTTAAGAACCTCGCCGACATCATCTATCGCTCCTTTGCCGGGCTCGGCATCAACGCGTCCTCCGGCAATCTCTCCCCAGACAATCTCCTGCGCCCGGGCCGCATCGCCGCGACCGGTTTCGAAGGCGCTTGGCCGCTGCTTGATCAGGCAAGTCAGCTGCTCGGCTTTCCAGAAATCTTCGTCAACGCGCTGACCATCTTCGTGCTGCTCATGGCCTGGTTCTTGGTCATCATCGCCTTCTTCATCCTTTCCATTCAGCTGTTCATCACAATCCTTGAGTTCAAGCTCACCACGCTTGCCGGCTTTGTTCTGGTTCCCTTCGCACTCTGGAATCGATCGGCGTTTCTGGCCGAACGCGTGCTCGGCAATGTCATCTCTTCAGGCATCAAGGTGATGGTACTTGCCGTCATCGTCGGCATCGGCTCCACACTCTTCGGCGAGTTTGCTTCCGCGCTGCAAGGCAAGGAGCCGGACCTGGCCGCCGCGATGTCACAGGTGCTGGGCGCGCTGGCGTTGCTTGGGCTCGGCATCTTTGGGCCCGGCATCGCGTCGGGTCTAGTGTCCGGCGCGCCGCAGCTTGGCGCGGGCGCCGCACTTGGCACGACTGCGGCGGCTGCTGGTGCATCGCTCGTTGCCGGAGGCACGGCATTTGCTGGCGCGCGCATGGCAGCCGGCGGCAGTCTCGCCGCAATTCGGGCCGGCACAACGATGGGATCGGCTGCTTTAACGGCCTGGCAGATCGGGCGAGCAACCTCGCCCCACACCGGCCTGTCCGGTGTGGCTGCTGGATTGCAGGGCGTGACCAGTGCCGCCGGCGGCTCCGCGATGCGAGCAGCAAGAGCTGCCGCCGGAACGTTCGGGCGCAGCGCCGATGCCGGCCGGGAAGCGGCATGGACCGCGACCGGTGGTGCGCCCACCGCGTCCATGACTGGAAACCCAACCGCTGCAGATCCTAATGCCGCTCCGACGTGGGCAAGGCGCTTGCGTTCCGAACAGACCGCCCGTGCCCACCGCCACGCCGCCATGCAGGCTGTCCGTGAAGGCGACAGGCCGGGAGGCAGCGCCAATCCCTCTCTCAACGACAAGGATGACTAGATGCTGTTCAAGCGACCCGTTCAACGTTACGGCAAGACACCCGAACCGGTCACGCCGTATCAAAAGGCCGCCCAGCTATGGGACGAGCGCATCGGCTCATCTCGAGTACAGGCTAGGAACTGGCGGCTCATGGCCCTCGGCTGTCTGGCCTTGGCGACCGGGCTCTCTGGCGGACTCGTATGGCAGTCGATGCAGAGCCGTGTTGTGCCTTACGTCGTCGAGGTCGACCGCTTCGGCGAGGCACGCGCCGTCGCGCCGGCTATCCAAGACTACGAGCCCTCCGACGCCGAGATAGCCTGGCACCTCGGCCGCTTCATCCAGAATGTCCGTTCCGTCTCCACTGATCCGGTGCTGGTGCGGCAGAACTGGCTGGCGGCTTACGACCTTGCCACCGACCGTGCGGCACTCTTCCTCAATGAGTACGCCAAGGCAAACGATCCCTTCGGTCAGATCGGAACGCGCAGCGTGTCCGTCCAGGTGACCAGCGTGGTCAGGGCTTCCGACAGCTCGTTCCAGGTCAAATGGACTGAGCAGGTCTTTGAGCGCGGCAGCCTTGCCAGCACCACGCGCTGGACCGCGATCCTCACCATCGTGATCCGCCCGCCAAGCAATACGGATCAGCTGCGCAACAATCCGCTCGGTGTATTCATCAACGCCATCGACTGGTCGCGCGAGCTCGACAGTGCCGCACCGACATCCGTTTCCCCGAAGGAGCCCGCCGATGACAAATAGAGCCCAATCGTTCCGTGCCGCGCTGATCCTATCCGCATCGGCAGCAGTTCTCTCGGCCTGCGCATCGAAGCCGGTGCCGCCTGAGATTTCGTATGATGCTGCCGACTTCAAAGCAGCGGCAATTGAGAAGGCGCCAGAGACACCGGTCAAGATAGTCGAGGTGCCAAAGCCGTTGCCGCTCCCCGGCCAGTTGCAGCCAGAACCGGGCAAAATCGCCGACGACAAGCGCTCTCCTGAAGAACGCGTCGCCGACGCCAACAAGGCGGCGACGCAGCAACCCACCCGGTACGGCTACGTCAATGCGGTGCAGGTCTATCCCTTCACCGATGGCGCGCTTTATCAGCTCTATGCCGCGCCGGAGCGCGTCACCGACATCGCCCTACAGCCGGGCGAGAAACTGACAGCCGTGTCAGCCGGGGACACGGTGCGCTGGGTCATCGGCGATACCGTCAGCGGCACCGGCGACGACCAGCGCACCCATGTGCTGGTAAAACCCTTCGCGCCGGGGCTTAGCACCAATCTGGTGATCACCACGGAACGACGCACCTACCATTTGCAGCTTCAAAGCACGGATAAGACCGCTATGGCGGCGATCTCCTGGACGTACAGCGAGGACCAGATCGTCGCGCTCCGCCAGCGTAACGCTCAGGCCGAGGCTACCATGCCGGTGGCGTCGAACGTGGCGCTCGAAAACATTCGCTTTCGCTACTCGATTAGGGGCGACACACCGCCCTGGAGACCGACGCGAGCCTTCGATGATGGCAGCAAGGTCTATATCGAGTTCCCGCGCCGCATAGATCAGGGAGAGGCCCCGCCACTCTTCATCGTCGGCTCTGACGGGGACAACCAGCTCGTCAACTATCGCATGCGCGGCAACTACTACATTGTCGATCGGCTCTTCGCCGCGGCCGAACTACGCCTCGGCACCAAGCAGCAGCAAGTGGTGCGCATCACAAGGACGGACGGCCGGCAACCGTCGCGTCGCGTATCTCTCTTTGCGCGCTCCAGCAGGTGAGGAGAGGGGCCTTATGACCGACACTTCCCCATCCAATGCTCCGCCAAAACTCGATCCCGAGCAGCTGCAGTTACGGGCCTCGCCCCGCCGCGCCGTGCGGTTCAGGCGCGGCGTGATCATCGCCATCGCTGCCGTTGGGTCCGGTGCCATCCTGGGCGTCACGATGATGGCGCTGCAGGGACCGGCGCTTCGCTTCAAAGAACAGGCGGAAGATCTCTACAACACTGACCGCAAGCCAACCCCTGAAGGACTTGAAACACTTCCCAAGGACTATTCCGGAGTGAAGCCGAACCCTCCTGTGCTTGGACCACCACTGCCGGGCGACCTCGGTCGCCCCATCCTTGAGCGGCGGCGACAGCTCGGCATCGCGCCAGGGCAGGACAACTCCGCCGAGGAGCAGCGCGTTGCCCAGCAGGCGATTGAGGCGCGCGAATCACAAGTCTTCTTCCGCATTGAAAATCGACCCATGGAGGCGGGCATCGGCGGTAACGCGAAAAGTGCCCAGCAGCCGTTCGGGGCGCCTCCGCAATCTGATGCCGCTCGGCCGTCAGATTCCGTTGCCCCGGCTGAGGGCGATCAGAACAATCAACAACGCAAGCTCGATTTTGTCAGCCAGCGCAACACCAGCGGGATCTACAACCCGCATGCATTGCAGACGCCAGCTTCGCCAAATCAGCTCATGGCCGGCAGCGTGATCGCCGCAAGTCTCATCACCGGCATAAATTCCGACTTGCCCGGGTTTGTCGTCGCGCAGGTCACCGAGAACGTGCACGATACGCTCACCGGCAGCATCCTGCTTATCCCGCAAGGCTCGCGGCTGATCGGGACCTATGACAGCGTCGTCGCTTTTGGGCAAAAACGGGCGCTTCTGGTTTGGCAGCGAATAATACTGCCAGACGGTTCTTCGATCGAAATCGACAATCTGCCGGCGACAGACACTGCCGGCTATGCCGGGCTCGAGGACAAGATCGATTTCCACACCTGGCAGCTGATCAAGGGAGTCGCGCTGGCCACATTGCTGGGCGTCGGCACCGAGTTAAGTTTTGGAGAAAACGAAAGCGATCTGGTCAAAGCGATCCGGGAATCCACTCAGCAGAACGTCAGTCAAGCCGGCCAGCGCATCACCGAGAAGAACCTCAATGTTCAGCCCACCATCACCATCCGCCCAGGTTGGCCACTGCGCGTCATCGTGCACAAGGATCTGGTGCTGCGGCCATACGCAAGTTGAGCGGGAGTGAATATGGCCAACTTGAAACTTGGAAAGCTTCCAGACCGAACACCTTCGAAGATTACCATCACCGTCAGCGCGGAGTTGGGCCAAGCGCTCAAGGAGTATGCTGCCCTTTATCGTCAGGCCTATGGCGAGTCTGAAACGGTGGCAGAACTCATCCCTTTCATGCTGGCGGGGTTTCTGGAAGGCGACCGAGCGTTTGCCAAGGCCAGAAAAGAAGGTTTGCCGACGTCCAGCATGCCGGAGAAGTCGCGGCGTCTGGCACGCTCAGATTCCGAGTAACCGAGGCAATGAGTGAACCGCCCGCACACGAGCCTCGATGGGCTAACTCCGCTTGAATATGTAACCCGATCCGTCAAGGATCACACGTGAACAGGCTCACTCACAAATGGAGGCAAACAGGGGAGCACGTCACCGCGACCGCACTCTTTGGCTCAAACTGCAACCGAGTGCCTGGCCCTTCCGCTTTGGAAATATTTGTCGAACCTGGCCGCGATGCTTCGGACGAATGGGCGACTTTCAGCCGGCACGACGAAACGGTCGCCATCCAGTTCGAGCAATCGAACGGGATCGTGGAGGGCCATGGTACTCGACTCAAGAAGGAGCTTCTGGCCGGCTTTGCCGAAGCGTTCCACCATGTCGACTGCCGAGAAGGCGAAATCACACATTAGCCTCTCGATGATCCAGCCGCGAACGCGGTCGTCGTCGGAAAGCGCGATACCGCGGACAACCGCCAGCCCGCCATGCGCGACCATACTTCCGTACTCGGCGGTTGAAATATTGTTCTGCACGTAGCCCTGGCGAAAACGGCCGATGGACGAAGGGCCAAGCCCGATCAGTGTCTCGCAGCGATCCTCCGTGTAGCCCTGAAAATTGCGATGCAAAGCCCCTGCGCGGGCCGCTATCGCCAAGGCATCGCCTGGCTTGGCGAAATGATCGAGCCCTATTGCTTCATACCCCTTGTCCACAATCGCTCGCGCGGCAAGTTGCGATTGCGCCAAGCGCTCCGTGGGGCCAGGCAGCCACGCCTCTTTGATTATCGTCTGATGCTTCTTGAACCAGGGCACATGCGCGTAGCCGAACAGCGCCATCCTGTCCGGTTCCAGGGTCAGCGCCTGCGCTACGGTGGAACAGACGCTCTCCCTGCTCTGGTGAGGCAATCCGTAAAGCAGGTCCAGATTGACGGAACCGACGCCGCGGGAGCGAACTCCGTCGACGACAGCTTTCGTTCGCAAAAGGCTTTGCTCGCGGTTGATTGCCTTTTGCACTTTTGGCTCGAAATCCTGGACGCCGAGACTCGCCCTGGTCATGCCGATTTCGGCCAGCGCATCAAGGCGCGCCTCATCCATGTCGTTTGGATCGATCTCGACGCTGATTTTTGTGTCCGGGACAAAATCGAAGCTGTCCCGCAAGAACGCGCCAAGCGCCACCATGTCCCCGGGCTTCAGCATGGTGGGCGAACCGCCGCCGAAGTGGACTGCGCGGACATGGCCCTTGCCGCTGACGAGTCCCGCAACCGTCGCGATCTCCGCGTGTAGCGAGCGCAGATAGGCCGTCACCGGCTCATAGTGGCGCGTCTGTTTGGTATGACACGCACAGAACCAGCAGAGTCTGTCGCAATAGGGGATGTGCAGATAGAGCGAGATCTCGCCGCCACTTTTGAGCGCCTCCAGCCAGCCACGATAAACCGCAGGATTGACGCCCGTGTGGAAATGCGGTGCAGTCGGATAACTGGTATAACGCGGGACGTTCTCGCCAACCCGGGCAGCTAATTCGGACTGCATGTCGTGGTCCACCATGTTTGCATCGCTGGAACTCTGGGCTTATTGGCAAGCCAAAGCCCTGATTTCGGTCAATCAGCAACTCGGACAAACTGCCGCAAGGATTTTTCTACCTTAGATTGGTATCCTGCCGGCGCTTGGGATCGGGTTGAGCGAGCGCATGTCAGTACGGCGAGACATTTACACTTCCGGTATCCCCGTTCTTTGCGTCCATTGCGAAGCACGGCATCGCGGCGTCTGCGGTTCGCTTCGTCCAGACGATTTGGTTGGGCTCGCCAAGACTTGCTCGCGGCGCCAGATCGAGTCAGGAGTGGAACTGATCGGCGACGCACAGGCGGTCGACAGCTATTCGAACCTGGTTTCAGGCGTGGTTAAGCTGACAAAGAGCCTTTCCGATGGTCGCCAGCAGATCGTCGGTCTCCAGTTTGCTCCGCATTTTCTGGGACGTCCTTTTAAGGTGGAAAGCTCGATCAATGCGGAAGCGGTGACAGCTGTCACGCTGTGCTCGTTTCCAAGGGCAGCCGTCGAACGGATGATGAAGGGGTCGCCGGAATTCGAGCATCGCCTGCTCAAGCAGACGCTGAATGAGCTCGATGAAGCACGCGAGTGGCTGGTGACGTTGGGGCGCAAGACCGCATCGGAAAAGGTGGCGAGTTTTCTCCTCATGATCGCTCGGAATATGGATTCCGGTGTTGACCCGGTAGCCAGGTCAGCGTCCTTCGATCTGCCGCTGACGCGCGCCGAGATCTCTGATTTTCTTGGAATTACGAACGAGACTGTGAGCCGGCAGCTGACGCAATTGCGGGCTGACGGCGTGATTCGGATCGAGAACACACGCCATGTGATGGTGGACAGCATGAGCCGGCTGCGCTCGATGGCGATGCCGAGCCTGAGCCAGAAGACCGACAGCCTGGACAGGTTATAGAGGCCGTTCGGCGAAGAGAAGGTACAGGCCGTTGTCGCTCCTGATGGCGGAAGGCAGGCCGCGTTCCCTGAACAGGCGGATGGCGGCCTCGATGACCGGTCCTTCCTTCTTCGATTCGAGCGCTTCGCAGGCGAGCAGGTAGCGCGAGGCCTGGTCGGTGACCGCCACAATTCGACCATCGCCCGCCGGAACTCCCCTTAGAAATCCGTGCACCATAACGCGTTGGTGATAGTTGCGTGCCGAAGCGCTGCCGCTGACGGGCGCGCTTTACAGGCCGTGACGATCGAGCAGGCATGCGCCGTGCTCTTCGAGGGGATGCGGACATCGCCGGCGAGCCTCCTAATCAGGAGCTCCCTAATCTTCCTGGCACCCAGTGGGTTGGCTTGTCCTTCTTGGTTGCGACGATCGTCAGCTCGATCTGGTCGGGCAGGCGGTTGGCGTAGCGCACCGGCCGCCGTGAAGGTCAACCTAGCTGCCGAAAAATCGTGCGGCCCCCTGACATGGATCAGGGCGAGCAGGCGGCGGCTGCGCAATTGATGCACAGCGGATTTGGCGTCCGCCGGGTTCGAGATGGGTATTTGCGATGAAATTCGGCACAGAGATCGTGCTTCTAAGCCTGTTTGCTTTTGCGGCCCTGGTGGCTGCCGGGTTCGGCGTAGATGAACCATTCCGCCAGCATATGTGGGTGTTGTTCTTCGCCGTAGCTGGTTTCACCGCGATCCTGTTGCGCAATACGGAGTTCAAGCCTGCAGTTCCGATAGACCCCGCCGCTTTTATGGACAGTCCAATCCGTTACGGGGCCCTCGCGACGGTGTTTTGGGGCGTCGTAGGCATGCTGGTTGGTGTGGTCATCGCGCTGCAGCTTGCCTATCCCGATCTCAGCGTCGAGCCCTGGTTCAACTTTGGCCGCTTGCGGCCGTTGCATACATCCGGCGTGGTTTTTGCCTTCGGCGGCAATGCGCTGCTTTGCACGTCCCTTTATGTCGTACAGCGCACCTGCCGCGCCCGGCTGTTCGGCGGCAATCTCGCCTGGTTCGTGTTCTGGGGCTATCAGCTGTTCATCGTCATGGCTGCGACGGGCTACCTGCTCGGCATCACCGAAAGCCGCGAATACGCCGAGCCCGAATGGTATGTGGATCTTTGGCTGACCATCGTCTGGGTCGCCTACCTCGTCCTGTTCCTCGGCACCATCCTGAAGCGCAGGGAACCGCACATCTACGTCGCCAACTGGTTCTACCTGTCCTTCATCGTGACCATCGCGATGCTGCATGTGATCAACAACCTGTCGATGCCAGTCTCGTTCGTGGGCTCAAAAAGCTATTCAGCCTTCTCCGGCGTCCAGGACGCCTTGACGCAGTGGTGGTACGGCCACAATGCCGTGGGCTTCTTTCTCACCGCCGGCTTCCTTGGCATGATGTACTATTTCGTGCCCAAGCAGGCGAACCGGCCAGTCTATTCCTACCGGCTGTCGATCATCCACTTCTGGGCGCTGATCTTTCTCTACATCTGGGCCGGCCCGCACCACCTCCACTATACCGCCTTGCCCGACTGGGCGCAGACGCTCGGCATGGCGTTCTCGATCATGCTTTGGATGCCCTCCTGGGGCGGCATGATCAACGGCCTGATGACGCTGTCCGGCGCCTGGGACAAGCTGCGGACGGACCCGATCATCCGCATGATGGTCATGGCCATAGCCTTCTATGGCATGTCCACCTTCGAAGGCCCGATGATGTCGATCAAGACGGTCAATTCGCTCTCGCACTACACCGACTGGACCATCGGGCACGTGCATTCCGGCGCACTCGGTTGGGTCGGCATGATCTCGTTCGGCGCAGTCTATTTCATGGTGCCGAAGTTGTGGAACCGCGAGCGGCTCTATTCGCTGCGACTAGTGAACTGGCACTTCTGGTTGGCAACGCTGGGGATCGTCGTCTACGCCGCGGTGATGTGGGTCTCCGGCGTCATGCAGGGCCTGATGTGGCGCGAATACGACGACCAGGGCTTTCTGGTCTTCTCCTTCGCCGAAACTGTCGCCGCCATGCATCCGTACTACATCATGCGTGCCATCGGCGGCGCGATGTACCTGTCCGGCGCCCTGATCATGGCATGGAATGTCGCCATGACAATCCTCGGCTACCAACGAGATGAGGATCCGATGCCGCGTCCGATCGCCGCTGTCCGACCTGCGCGATCTGGAGCCTGAAAAATGGGCTTGATGAACAAACACGCGCTTATCGAGAAGAACGCCACGCTTCTTCTCGTTGGTTCCCTCCTTGTGGTGACGATCGGTGGCATCGTCGAAATCGCACCGCTCTTCTATCTCGACAACACGATCGAGAAGGTCGAAGGCATGCGGCCCTACTCCCCGCTCGAACTCGCCGGGCGCAACATCTATGTGCGTGAGGGCTGCTACCTCTGTCACAGCCAGATGATCAGGCCGTTCCGTGACGAGGTCGAGCGCTATGGTCACTACAGCCTGGCGGCCGAGTCGATGTACGATCACCCGTTCCAGTGGGGATCGAAGCGCACGGGGCCGGACCTCGCCAGGGTCGGAGATCGCTACTCGAACGAGTGGCACGTTCAGCATCTTGTCGAGCCGCGTTCGGTGGTGCCGGAATCGATCATGCCGAGCTATGCCTTCCTGAAGGATACCGCGATCGAGGTGAAGGACTTCTCGACGCACCTTATCGCCAACAGGCGCGTCGGTGTCCCCTACTCCGATGACATGATCGCTCACGCCGCAGGTGACCTGATTGCGCAGGCCGATCCCAATGCCGACACATCCGACCTGGAAGGCCGCTATCCGAAGGCGAAGCTCGGCGACTTCGACGGTAATCCGCAACAGGTCACCGAGATGGATGCCTTGGTCGCATACCTGCAGATGCTCGGCACGCTGGTCGATTTCAAGACCTATGACGAAGCCGCCGGCTACCGCTGAGGAGAAACACCCATGGATTACAACTGGATGAGAGAGTTCGCCGACAGTTGGGCCCTGCTCGCCATGGCACTCTTCTTCGTCGGCGTAGTGTCCTTCGCATTCCGTCCCGGGAGTGGCAAGCAGGCCGATGAAGCCGCCCGCATTCCTCTGAAGGACGACTGATCATGAGCGATGAACATATCGACGAAGTGTCGGGCATCTCCACCACCGGCCACGAGTGGGATGGTATCAGGGAGCTCAACAATCCGCTCCCGCGCTGGTGGGTGATCACCTTCTACGTCACCATAGTCTGGGCGATCGGCTACACCATAGCCTATCCCGCATGGCCTATGCTAAGCTCCGCCACCCGAGGCGTGCTCGTCTATTCAAGCCGCAACGATGTCAAGAATGAGCTGGCAGCGGCCGAGGTCGCCAAGGGCAAGTATGTTGCCGCCCTTCAAGCGAAGACTGTCTCCGAGATTGCCGCCGACGAAGTTTTGCGCGGATTCGCTATCGCGGCCGGTGGCGCCGCCTTCAAGGTCAATTGCGTTCAGTGCCATGGCTCCGGCGCCCAGGGTTCGAAGGGCTTTCCCAACCTGAATGATGACGATTGGCTGTGGGGCGGCAAGGCCGAGCAGATCCAGCAGACAATCACGCACGGCATCCGCGTAGCCTCAGACCCCGACACGCGCCTGTCGGAAATGCCGCCCTTTGGTGACATCATTACGCCCGAGCAGATTACACAGGTCAGCGCTTATGTCTCGAGTCTCTCGGGCGCTGTTGGCGATCAAGCAATGGTCATACCCGGCGGCAATGTTTTCGCCGAGAATTGTGCCGCCTGTCATGGTGATAATGCAAAGGGAAACACGGAGCTTGGCGCACCCGACCTGACCGACGCGATCTGGCTCTACGGGGCGGGCGAGACGGCTATTGACGCGCAGGTTCGCGCGCCAAAGCAAGGCGTCATGCCGGCCTGGGGTGGGCGTCTCGGCGAGGTCAAGGTCAAGGAACTTGCGGTCTATGTCCATTCGCTTGGCGGCGGAGAATAGGAACGGAAGCCTATTCTCGGCCTCCCCCTGCCAAGCGACGAGGCCCGGCGCGAGCCGGGCCTCGACACCATTCCGGCTGCGACCTGCATCAACACGGGGCGGACCGCCCACGGCGAGGCTGTTCGATGGGCGGCCCTGACATCGGCAGCGGGACTGGAGATGCTAAGTGCGTGATAAAACGCAGACAGAACCGCCCGAAGCAGAAGCGATCGACTCCCCCAACACCCGTGAGCCGCTTTATGCCCCACGCAAGAAGGTTTTCCCGAAGCGAATCTCGGGCAGCTTTCGCCGCTTCAAGTGGCTAGTGATGGCGATCACCCTGGGCATCTACTACCTGACGCCCTGGCTGCGCTGGGATCGAGGTCCGTTTGCTCCCGATCAGGCCGTGCTGATCGATCTTGCCAACCGCCGCTTCTATTTCTTCTTCATCGAGATTTGGCCGCAGGAATTCTTCTATGTGGCCGGCCTTCTCGTGATGGCCGGCATCGGCCTTTTCCTAATCACATCCACAGTCGGCAGAGCCTGGTGCGGCTATACCTGTCCGCAGACCGTATGGGTCGATCTGTTTCTGGTTGTGGAGCGCGCGATCGAGGGAGATCGCAATGCCCGCATGAAACTTGACGCCGGACCGTGGACGGCGCGCAAGCTTGTGCTGCGTGGATCGAAACACGCGATCTGGCTGGCCATAGCGTCAGCGACCGGCGGCGCCTGGATCTTCTATTTCGCCGATGCGCCAATGCTGATTGGCGAGGTCTTCGTTGGCACCGCGGCGCCGGTCGCCTACATCACCATCGGCGTGCTGACGGCAACCACCTACACATTCGGCGGGCTGATGCGCGAGCAGGTCTGCACCTATATGTGCCCGTGGCCGCGCATTCAGGCGGCCATGCTCGATGAAAATTCGCTCACCGTGACCTACAATGACTGGCGCGGCGAACCTCGCTCGCGGCACGCCAAAAAGGTCCAGGCCGCGGGGCAGCCGGTCGGAGACTGCGTCGATTGCAATGCCTGTGTCGCCGTCTGCCCGATGGGGATCGACATTCGCGATGGCCAGCAGCTCGAATGCATCACTTGCGCGCTGTGCATCGATGCCTGCGATAGCGTCATGGACAAGCTCGGCAAGGAGCGCGGGCTGATCTCCTATGCGACGCTGTCCGATTACAACGCCAACATGGCGGTAGCGACTGCAGGCGGCTCCTGCTCGGTGAACCCGTCGCTCGTCCGGACCGACGGCGGCGCTTTCTCGGACAGGTTAGCCCATTTCCATATCCGCAAGATCTTTCGGCCGCGCACCTTCATCTACATGGGTGCATGGTCGGCGGTCGGCATTGCGCTGCTCTATTCGCTGCTGACGCGCGACCGGCTCGAGGTCAACGTTCTGCACGACCGCAACCCCCAGTTCGTCACGCTGTCCGACGGTTCAATCCGCAACGGCTACTCCCTCAAGCTGCTCAACATGATCCCCGTGCCAAGGACGATCGTTGTCACGATGCAGGGCCTGCGGGGAGCCGAAATGAGCGTCGTTGGTATCGACCTTCCCGCAGACCGGTCCTTCGCCGTCGCGGTCGAACCCGACCGCCTGAAGATGCTGAAGGTTTTCGTGCGTCAGCCGGCGGACCAGGTCGGAAGCGCAACACAAACGTTCAAATTCCTGGTCGAGGACAAGGCGAGTTTCGAAACGGACGAATACACCGCCACCTTCAACGCCCCGGAGATCGCCAGATGAGCGCCAATACGCAAAAAACCCGCGAATTCACCGGCAGGCATATGTTGCTCATCATTCTCAGTTTTTTCGGCGTGATCGTTGGTGTGAATCTGACCATGGCAACGCTCGCCAGCACGAGCTGGACCGGTCTTGTCGTCGAAAACACCTATGTGGCCAGCCAGCAATTCAATCGAAAGGCCGAGGAAGGCCGCGCTCAGGCGGCGCTCGGCTGGACAGGCAAATTGACGATCTCTTGGGGTGAAGTCCGCTACAGTCTCAGCGATGCCGCCGGCAAACCGGTTCCGTTGCGCAGTGTCAAGGTGCTGTTTCGTCATCCCGCCTACGCGGGCGCGGACAAAGCCGTCACTCTCGCCACTGCCTCGGGCCAGGAATTTGCCGCCCAGCACACGCTAAGGGATGGCGTCTGGATCGTCGAAGTCGACACCGATGCCGGTCTGCCAGAACCTTATCGCGACGTTCGCCGGATCATGATTTCTCAGGGAGCACTGCAATGAGCTGCTGTGCGCCGGGCGCTGAAATGGCGCTGGATGTGGGCGGAGCGACGTCCAGCTTGCCGTCGAGCCAGGAGATCGGGTTGGCAAGCCGCTTGCTTGGCGATGACCTTCGCCAGACCGATCTGTCGGTGCCGACGGTTCACTGCGCGGCCTGCATCCAGGCGATCGAGACGGCTCTCGAAAAGCTCGATCGCGTCGAGGGCGTTCGGGTCAACCTGTCGACGAAACGGGTATCGATCCGGTGGCGTGGGGTGGAGGTTCCGCCATTCGCCGCCGCGCTTGGACGGCTGGGCTACGCGGCGCATCTGTTCGACCCGCAGGTCGGCGAGAAGGACAAGACGCTTTCGGAGCTGATCCGGGCCGTCGCGGTCGCCGGCTTTGCTGCGGGCAACATCATGCTGCTTTCCGTCTCGGTCTGGTCAGGCGCTGAAGGCGCGACGCGTGACCTGTTCCATTGGGTCTCGGCGCTGATCGCTATCCCGGCGCTCGCCTTTGCCGGCGGAATCTATTTCCGCTCGGCATGGAATGCTTTGCGTCACGGTCGCATGAACATGGACGTGCCGATTGCGGTTGGCGTTTCGCTCGCCTACGCAATCAGCCTCTACGAGACCATCAACCATGGCAACCACGCCTATTTCGATGCGTCGGTGTCGCTGCTGTTCTTCCTGTTGATCGGCCGCACGCTGGATCACGTGATGCGCGAGCGTGCCCGGACCGCGGTGAACGGCCTGTCACGGCTGGCGGCGCGGGGCGCCATGGTGCTGCGCGAGGATGGTTCGCGCGACTACCTGCCGGTCGAGGAGATCGAACCCGGCTTGCAACTGCTGGTCACCGCCGGCGAAAGGATTCCCGTCGACGGCAAGATCATTCGAGGCTCTTCCGATCTCGACTGTTCACTGGTTTCCGGTGAAAGCACACCCAGAACCGTGTCGTCAGGGGAAACCGTGCAGGCCGGCACACTCAATCTCACGGGCCCGCTGACCATCGAAGCAACAGCCGCCGCAAAGGATTCCTTCCTGGCCGAAATGGTCCGGCTGATGGAAGCCGCCGAGGGCGGTCGCGCGCATTATCGCAGGATCGCCGACCGCGTTTCAGCGCTCTATGCTCCAGTGGTCCATCTGACATCCTTGGTGACGTTCCTTGGCTGGATGGCGGCGACCGGCGATTGGCACCAGGCTGTAACGATCGCCATCGCCGTTCTCATCATCACCTGCCCGTGTGCGCTCGGTCTCGCCGTGCCGATCGTGCAGGTGGTCGCTGCGCGGCGTCTGTTCGAAAGCGGCGTCATGGTCAAGGATGGCTCGGCTATGGAGCGTCTGGCGGCGATCGACACGGCGGTGTTCGACAAGACAGGAACGCTTACGCTCGGACAGCCCCGGCTCGTCAACGCGTCGTCCATTGATCCGGCCATGCTGGCCATCGCAGGCGACATGGCCGTGCATTCCCGCCATCCGTTCTCAAGGGCCATAGCCGGCTCTGCGGGCTTTGCCGGTCAGCCGAAGCTCGAGTCCGTCAGCGAGCACCCTGGTTTCGGGATCGAAGCCACCGCCGCTGGCAGCACCTGGCGACTTGGCCGGCGCGGCTGGGCCGGGTGGAAGGCCCGAACCGCCGGCGAACGCGGATACGGCGGAACGGTTCTGACCAAAGATGGGATCATTGTCGCGTCTTTTGTCTTCGAGGACGCGCTGCGTGCAGACGCCAGAGAGGCCATCGAGCAATTGAACAACGCCTGCATCTCCGTGGAAATGCTGTCTGGCGATACCGCAGCTGCCTGCGGCGAGGTCGCGGCGATGTTGGGCATCCATCACTTTGTTCCGGCGCTGCTTCCTTCGGGCAAGGTCGAGCATATCGAAACGCTGTCGAAGGACGGCCACAAGGTGCTGATGGTTGGCGACGGCCTCAACGACACCCCTGCGCTGGGCGCGGCACACGTCTCGATCGCTCCAGCCACGGCGGCCGATGTTGGCCGCAAAGCAGCGGATTTCGTGTTCCTGCGCGAAAGCCTTTCGGCAGTATCCCTTGCCCTCGACGTCTCGCGAAAGGCCGGACAACTGATCCGGCAAAACATCGCCATAGCAATTGTCTACAATGCTGTTGCCGTGCCTATCGCCATCCTGGGGCACGTCACTCCGCTGATCGCCGCAATCGCGATGTCGGCTTCGTCACTGCTTGTCATTGGCAATGCGCTGAGGCTGCAAGGCATTGCCGCGAGCCCAACGCAGACGGTTCGTACGCGGGGCAAACGTCCCAGTATCGGCGCATTGGCACGATTGTCATGACGACGCTTATCTATCTCATGCCCGTAGCTCTGTTTCTCGGCGCGCTGGGTCTGTCCGGCTTCCTGTGGGCCTTGAGGAGCGGTCAATACGAGGATCTCGACGGAGCCGCCGAGCGGATCCTCATTGACCGGGACGAGAGGCCGGAACGCTGATTCCGTCACCCGAGGGCCTGCGTCGCCCATTCCGCCATGCAAGCGGCCGATGCCACGAAGTACCTCCCACGGCCGCACGAGCGCTGGCGATGTACGTGTTCCAAGTGCAACGGAGCGGATAGACCGGCGGCGCGGGTTTGTCGTGTCTGGCTGACCCAGATCAGTGCTGTCTCCCCACCGCCCTGATTTAATGGACGAGTCTTTTCAAGGGGAGAACGCATGTCTAGCCGGACGGAAGCTGAGCGGTATCAGGTGCTGGCCGTGTTCGCCGGGGCGCCGGCATTGTCGAAGCCGTGAGCAGGCCGGCGCATGTCATTGCAGGAGCCGATGCGTTCGAATGAGCGAGTTCAAGCCAGTTCGGTTCGTTGATGTCGCGCTGGAGGGGCAATTCTGGCGCGAGCGGCTGGAGACGGTGCTGACACGGACCATTCCCAGCCAGCACGTCCAGCTTAGCAAGCAAGGTGTATTGCTGTCCCTCACACTGCCGAACCAGTCGCTGCCACTGAGCGTCCCAGGCAACGAGCACGATTTCGGGCAGGTGTTCTGGGATTCCGACGCCGGCAAGTGGATAGAAGCAGCATCCTACGCGCTGTCACACAGGCGTGATCCCGACATCGAGGCATGGATCGAAAACATTGTCGATGATCTCGAAAAGGCGCAGGCTCCCGACGGTTATCTAAACTGCTGGTACCTGCAGCGCGAGCCCGACAAGCGCTGGACCAACCTGCGCGACAATCACGAACTCTACAATCTTGGACATCTGCTCGAGGGCGGTATCGCCTACTTCCTCGCGACGGGCCGGCGCCGGCTCCTGGACATCCTTGAGCGGTATGTTGACCATGTGCGCAAGACATTCGGCCCGAACCCCGGCCAGAAGCGCGGCTATTGCGGCCATCAGGAAATCGAGCTGGCCCTCGTTAAGCTCTATCGCTTGACTGGAGACAGAATGCATCTCGACCTCGCGGCCTATTTCATGAATGAGCGCGGGCGTCAGCCGCACTACTTCGATCAGGAAGCGGTCGCGCGCGGGGAGAACCCCAGGGATTTCAGGGCGAAAAGATATGAGTACAACCAGTCGCACAGGCCGGTGCGCGAGCAAACTAAGGTGGTCGGACATGCGGTCCGAGCGATGTACATGCTTTCTGCCATGGCCGACCTCGCGGCGGAACTGAATGACGACAGCCTCAAGAAAGCATGCGAGGTGCTCTGGGCCGACGTCATCTCCTCGAAAATCTACATCACGTCCGGCTTGGGTCCGGCTGCCGCGAATGAAGGCTTTACTGAGGATCACGACCTGCCGAACGATACGGCGTATGCGGAGACCTGCGCCTCGGTAGGCCTGATCTTCTGGGCACATCGCATGCTGCATCTCGAACTCGACGGCCGATACGCCGACGTTCTGGAACAGGCGTTGTTCAACGGCGCGCTGACCGGCCTTTCGCGCGATGGCGAGCGCTATTTCTACTCCAATCCGCTCGAGAGCGATGGGCGACGCAGCAGATGGGCCTGGCACTCATGCCCATGCTGCACGATGAATTCGTCTCGTTTGATTGCTTCGATCGGAGGCTATTTCGTCTCGGCCAGTGAAAACGCAATCGCCTTCCATCTCTACGGCGGCGTTTCGACGAACATTCAACTCGCTACGGGCAATGTGTTCCTGCGGGAAACCAGCGCCTATCCATTTTTCGGCTCGATCAGGATCGAGGTCAGCCCTGACGCGCCGGCCGAGTTCACGATCAACCTCCGCATTCCCGGTTGGGCTCATGAAGCCGAAGCTTCGGTCGGGGGATGTGCAGTCGACGTGACGGCATGCACCAGAAATGGCTATCTTGCGATCTCGCGGCTATGGAATGCCGGAGACACCATCGCCCTCGAACTACCGATTTCTCCCGAGCGCATCTATGCTCATCCCTCGGTCAAGCAGGATATCGGCCGGGTGGCGCTTAAGCGCGGACCATTGGTTTATTGCGTTGAAGAGGTCGACAATCCCGGGGCGCCCGTGCAGCAGCTCACACTGCCGCGAGAGTCCAAGATCGAAACGATGGAACGGGGCGATCTTTTCGATGGCGTGGTCACGCTGACTGCCTCCGCGCAACGCGTCGAAGACCAAGGCTGGGGAGACAGCCTATACAGAAATACGCCCCCCATCGCTTCGGACTGCCGGCTAACCGCCCTGCCATACTATCTCTGGAACAATCGGGCAAAAGGCTCGATGCAAGTGTGGCTGCTGGAAAGCTGAATGGCCGAGGTGAGAAACCCGTTGGTTGGCTGGCTATCTGCCCAGGTGAGCGGAGTATGCCAAAGTTTTGTTTGCAGGAGTGAACGGATGTCGCGATTTCGCCTATTGACGATCTTCATGTCGGGAATGCTGGGAACGGCGACGTTGCCGGATCCAGTCGCCTCGGCACCAGTCCTCAACCCCGCCAATCGCAATGGGCTGGTCGAGCAGAACGAATTACTGATGCTGGAGAACAGGCTGCGGCGGCAGCAATATCAGCAGCAGCAGCAGCAGTTCCGTTCCCAGGATCGCGAGATCGCGCCGCAGCAACGGCCCGATCGACCGCTTACTTGCCAGCTACAGCCGTCAAGCAACGGCTTTGTGAGCATCTGCCGCTGATGAGGCGGCTTGCCACTTATTTAGGCGGCCATAGCTTGTGCGCGTCGTGCTTAACTGGCATCAGAGGCGTTTTTTGATTTCGCAGCTCGTGCTTGGGCACTGGAGAGCCTACGCGATGGCGCCACGCTGATGGCCGACTCCGATGACAGCTTCGACATCATTGTCGTTGGAGCGGGGCCGGTCGGACTTTGCTTCGCCGCATCACTCGCTCAAAGCCAACTCAAGGTCGCAGTTGTCGAACAGAACCCAATTGATACTCTCGCCAATCCGCCTTTTGACGGCCGCGAAATCGCGCTGACCCACGCCTCGATCAGAATCCTTCGCGAGATCGGCGCCTGGGATGCCATCCCCGCTTCGGACAAATCACAGCTTCACGGCGCGCGCGTGCTCAACGGTTCGAGCCCTTTCGCTCTGCGTTTCGATCCTCCCAGCGGGTCTGGAGAACCCCTCGGAGTTTTGGTCCCAAATTGCCGGATCCGCGACGCGCTGTTCAAGACAATCCACGTGCAGAATCACGCGCGGCTGCTGTGCGGCCACTCGGTCGTAGATGCAACAACCAGCCACACAGGAGCACTCGTAACGCTGTCTAATGGCGTGCAGTTGAACGCTAGCCTTGTGGTTGCCGCCGATTCACGTCTGTCGGCCACTCGTGATCTGCTCGGCATAGGCGCCGATATCAATCGGCTTGGCTACTCGATGCTAATATGCCGGGTGCGGCATGAGCGCCCCCACCACCAGGTGGCAATCGAATGGTTCGATCACCATCAGACGATAGCGATGTTGCCCCTGGCGGAGGGAGTGTCGTCGCTGCTGCTCACCCTGCGCTCAAACGAGGCCGATAGACTGCTTGCCTTCAGCGACCATTTGTTTCTGAGGGAATTGACGAACCGGTGTCGAGGGCGCCTTGGAAAAATGACCTTGGCAAGCAAGCGCCATACCTATCCGCTGGTCACGACTTGGGCGCACAAATTCCGAGCTCCCAGCGCCGCACTCATCGGCGACGCTGCCATCGGCATGCACCCGGTGACTGCGCATGGTTTCAACATCGGTATCAGCGGCCAGAAGCAACTCGCCTATGGAATCCTAACAGCATGTCGCGACGGTCGCGAGATTGCCGATCCCGACATGCTGCACGGATACGAAAGGTGGCTGCGCCTGTCAGCGGCGCCGCTCTTCCACGGCACGAACATTCTCGTCGGACTCTACTCAAGCGAGCACCCGGCGGCACGGCTTGCACGACATGTGGGGCTTCGGTTCGCCCAACATGCCCCCTTTATGCGGCATGGCATTTCGGCCATGCTTAGGCGATGAAACCGTACCAGCAGCTTTGGACCTTGCGCGATGAAAGAGGGCCTCATTCGCCGGAGTAATCGCTGCCCCTGCACGCAGAGGCGGCAGCTTCCCGCGGCAGGCCCTAAATGTCGCCCCGAAGAGGTATTGTCACCGCGCGAATTGGAAGCCGGCGATATCGACGACATAGTTCTGAATGGTCTGGCGGCAAAGACCTCCCAGCAACGATGTTCGAAATCGAGATTACCGAAGAATCCCCAGTGGACCCGGACAGAGTAGATGAAAAGCTCGGGCGCCTTTCACATGCCGGCATTTCCATCGCGCTCGATGACTTCGGCACCGGCTTTTCCACGTTGGCATCTCTCAAGGACAGTCGGATACGCAAGGTGAAAATAGACCAAGGCTTCATTCGCGGCCTAGCCAAGTCTCGGGAGGACCGGCTGCTTGTCAAAACGGTGATCGATTGGTCGGGCGCTCGGGATCGATGTCATGGCCGAGGGCGTCGAAACAGAGGCAGACCGGCAAATTCTGCACAAGCTTGGCTGCAGAACCGCTCAGGGCGTCCTATTCTCCAAGGCGGTGCCTCTAAGCCAGGCGATTGAATTGGCACTAAAAGAGCACGCGAAGCAATGTTGATCGCCGCCGTCATCAGTCACTGCATCGAGCAGAGCAGTCACTGCATCGAGCAGAGCGTAAAAGGACCGATGGGCCGGGCGAGGCGGAAATGGGAAACACGTTGATCACTGGCGTGCCATACGCTGTTCGTGGCGCAGGTTAGGTTTTCCAGGGTGGCAAGTCGCCTCCAGTCCGCGATTCACTTCGGTTGCGCCGATCATGATGTCCGGAAGCAAAGGGAAGGCTTAGAAGGGTAGTCCGCTTGCTCAGGTCAGACGAATCCCAGTTGTTGGGCGGTCTGGAACAAAGCGAGCAGCATGATCAGGCAGCCGACGAGCCGCAAAAGCGTCCGCTCGGCAATCGCCTTGAGCACCCATCCGGCAAGCGGAGCGGCGACTATGCCGCCCACGATCAGCCCCAGCACCGAGCTTGCATGTGTCGACAGCGCCCCCGCTTCCTGCCAGTGCCCACTGACGAGCGCGACGATGAAGGTGACGGACACCGCTAGCGTGATCAGGAACTCGGCCGCATTGACAGTGCCGATCACGTAGCGGGGCGGCGCGCCGGCGCCGAGCAATCCGGTCACGACCATCGGGCCCCATCCGCCGCCACCTGCGGCGTCGAGGAAGCCGCCTACAGTACCCAGCGGCGCCACAAGACGGGTAGGAACCGGATTGCTGGGGATCTTGCGGAACGACCGGAGGAACAGCCAGAGCCCGATCACAGCGAGATAGGTCGTGACGTAGGGCTTCACCATGTCGCCGTCGAACGAGGTCAGCACGAAGGCGCCGAGGCAGCCGCCGAGAATGCCGAAAGGAGCAAGCCGCCAGAACAGCTTCCAGTCGATATTGCGGTGGTAGTGGTGCGCCGTGCCGGAAGCGGCCGTGGTGAACACTTCCGCCGCGTGTACCGCGGCGGAAGCCTGCGCCGGCGGAACACCGAAGGAGAGCAGCACGGTGGAGGAGATCGCGCCATAGGCCATGCCTAACGCGCCGTCAACCGCCTGGGCGAGGAAGCCGACAATGGCGAACAGAATGAAGTCAGTCATGGTGTCCGCCGTGAACGTGCCGCCGTATGTAGCCTTGTGGATGTGGCATCCGGCTTGGCTCCGAGTCAGAGAAAAGGGCGGCATCGCTGCCGCCCATCGAGATTGTTGAAGTGCGTGGACCTTAGAAATCCATACCGCCCATACCGCCCATACCGCCCATGCCACCCATGCCGCCGCCGCCCATGCCGCCTGGCATGCCGCCGCCAGCCGACTCCTTCTTCGGAGCCTCCGCGATCATGGC
>NZ_JBVVQE010000070.1:0-36242 GCF_055811435.1 Mesorhizobium sp. WSM4837 | reverse complement strand
GGGTGTGGGGGTTGTGTTCGTGGGTTTTGGGGGTCGCGTGGGGTGGGGCGGCGGGGGGGGGGGGGCGGGGCCGGCCCCCCCCCGCGCCCCCCCGCCCCCCCCCCCTGCCGGGTACTTCCTGAGGTGCTCGATGCCGAGATGGTGCTGGGCGCTTCGAAAGTGAGCGCGCACCGGAGCGGCTAGCTACCGCTACGCTGTATTGTGGCCGCAACCTTTGGCAGCCATCCATCCATGGCGTGGATGGGCTTCATCGAAACAAACGATTTTCTCAACCTTCCGGAATCTCGCATTGACCTCAGCACCGGACACGCATCGACCGTCCCTGCCTCTGTCGCGTGAAAAGGAACCCGAAAGGGGAAGCTTTGCATGAGCTCAGACGTGCGCTGGAAATTGTCCTGGGAATGAGTTGCAGCAGGCCGACGATTTCGAATTGTCCGACCTCTCTTTGTTAGCGGAGTCTTTCCCCTCTCAGAACCGTTGAACGGCCGGCGTCACCTAGGCCTAACTCATTCAGGCCAGTCCGCACCTGCCTCTTCCCGCAAAGAAATTCGACAGCCCATCTTTGCGCCCGTCATTGCCGTCGCTGGTCGGCAAAGCTTCCGGACTGACCGGGGCTGACGCCGGAACTCCTCTTTCACTCGCAGCCGCGAACACTGCAAACCACCAGTCGTCTCAGAGTCGTTTGCCGCGTTAATTTGTCAACGCGGATAAGACTGGAAGCAATCCAACCTACACAGACATAACTAGCAAGCAATGTTGTACGTATAACCTTCGGAATGGCAATGGGATACTTTACAAAGCGCGACACCAATCAAATTATATACCGCAGCTGGGAGGAGTCGGAACAGTCAAGCGCCAAGATGAGAATTTTGGCGCTTAAGCTTGATCGTGTCGGGGACTTTTGGATGTCTCTAGCGCCCCTGATGGACCTGCGTCAGCGCTTTGCGCAAGCCCACATTACGCTGGTGGTCGGAAGCTGGAACATCGACACTGCAAAACAGTTCAACCTCGCCGACGATTACGTTGCTTTTGACTTCTTTCCTCGCAACCCGAAGGTCGATACCCGCAAGAAACCGGCCGACATACGGCCGCTGCTGACCGGCGAGTTTGATCTTGCCATTGATATGCGTGTCCCGGATGAGACACGGCCCATTTTGCTCGAAGTCCCCGCCAGGCATCGTGCGGCGATAGTTGATCCTTACGGAATGCATCAGATCGATATTGCGATAGCGCCATTCGATCTGAAATTGCGCAGAACCATCTTCTACAAGCTGGCCCAAAAAATAGGGATCGCCGACAAATTCCCTCGCACATGGCTTGATTGGTTCGTTGACCGTAAGCAGGTACGTCTCCAGCATGTGTCGGAAATCCTCCTCTTTCTGGTCGCAAAGGCAGCGGCCTGTTTCGACGCAGAAAGTGAAGCGGGCCGCCGACAGAGTTCGACAGAAGGCAAGTCCCCGATCGTCGTGGCTCCGTTTTCGAATTCCAGCCTGCGCGATTGGCCGATCGAAAACTTTGGCAAACTTGTCGCTGCTCTTTCTACCCGTAGTGAGGTGATCCTCGTCGGCCGTGGCGAAAGCCGGGAAGCGCTTGAGGAGGTCGCGATGACAGCCCGCGACCGTGGAGCCGCGGAGATTCGAACGGCTGTCGACTTGTCAGAATTGGAATTCAATCATCTCATGAATTCGGCCGCGCTCGTGGTGTCGAACAATTCAGGCACTGGGCATGTCGCTGCCCAGCTTGGCCGCCCTACTGTGGGAATTTTCACCGCGTCACATCTACCGGAAATTTGGGGTTTCCGTGGTCCCCTGGTCAGCATGCTTATGAGCGTTATTGAATGTCGGGGATGTGGTCTGGACAAAGTGCGGCGCTGTCCGGTCAAAGTCCGCTGCAAGTTCGACATCACGCCCGATCTGGTGATTGCCGAGGTAGACGCCTTGATGAATTATTGTAAGGGGCGGGACAAACTTATTGTGGCTCGCGGGCGGTGCGGCCAGAACGACGATCGCGCGCGAAGAGGCAGCTCAGGGCCCATGCCGTAACCCGGCCGGTCGATAACTCCATCTGTGGAGCGCCAGACTGTACGGATCGCGGTAGCGATCCCCTGTCGACAGCGGTGTTTGATATCCGACAAGCTCAGCCGACTGGGCGATGGCTTGGACATAGCCATAGCCAGATGTCGACCATCTAGATCCCGATCGCAGCCACCAAGGCAAACAGGTTGCCTCGACGACCTTTCGGCCGCTGCCAGGCCGCATGTCCGCCGACGGTCTGCCCTTGTTTTTAAGAGGGCACGCGGCTGCGGCGAATGCGGCACTGCGTGAGAGGTCCTGCGCGTTATCGCGCCGCCGCTGCTTGGCACGGCACTTGCGCCCGAGATGGCAGCAGCGTTCGACCGGAGCGCCGCCATGAGAGGCCTTGAAGCAGGAAGAGCCCGACCCGATCCGGCAGGGAGAGAAACGGTGTTAGCTCCACAAGTCCACAGCGCGAACGCCGGGCCTCGTAAGCCCCATATTGCGCGGCTTTACGTTCAGGTGCTTGCCGCCGTCGCCCTTGGCGTCGCTGTTGGCTTTTTCTATCCGGCGACCGGAGAGGCTCTGAAGCCGCTCGGCGATGCTTTCATCAGGCTCGCGAAGATCATCATCGCGCCTGTCATCTTCCTGACAATTGCGACCGGCATCGGCGGCATGAACGATCTCAAGAAGGTCGGCCGGGTCGCCGGCAAGGCAATGATCTATTTCCTCACCTTCTCGAGCCTCGCATTGATTGTCGGTCTCATTGTCGCAAATGTCGTTCAGCCGGGTGCCGGCCTCAACATCGATCCAGCCTCGCTCGATGCTCAGGCCGTGAAGGGCTATGCGGCGAAGATCCACGAGCAGTTCGTGACCGGCTTGCTGATGCCGTCAATCGTTGGTGCCTTCGCCGAAGGCGACATCATGCAGGTCCTGTTCTTCTCGGTGCTGTTCGGCATCGCCCTGGCGATGGTCGGCGACACCGGCAAGCCTGTGCTTTCTTTGCTTCAGGCGCTCCTTGCGCCGGTGTTCAAGCTGGTCGGCATTCTGATGAGGGCCGCGCCCGTCGAAGGGCCGAGCGCCAGGCGTTCGGTCGTGAGCCTCGGCATCCCGGCCGGATATTCATTCAATCTGCACGGCACCAATATCTACATGACGCTGGCCCCCCTCTTCCTCGCCCAGGCGACGAACACGGATCTGTCGATCGGCTGTCGGATCCTGCTGCTGTTCGTCGCCTTGCTCTCTTCGAAGGGAACAACTCGCATTACCGGTGCGGGCCTCCTCACGTTGGCTGCGGCGCTCTTTGTCGTTCCGACCGCCCCAGCTGCCGGCGCGACGCTTATTCTTCGCGTCGACCACTTTCTGTCGGAGTGCCGTGTGCTGACCATTTTTCTCGGCAACGCAGTGGGAAGGCTCGTTGTCGCCCGGAGCAGGCGAGCCGGATGATGGACGATTGGCAAAGGCTCTCACGAGCGGGTCCTTCGTTGCTCGGGCGTTCGTTGAAGGGCAGATCGCCCGGCGTGATGACCGGTGGTCTCGGCTGGCAACTCGCGAACGCCGCTCGGCTATTGCAGTCAGCCCATTGGAGCGAAGCCGTCATAAAGCAATCGCCAGATGGCGCCGGCATCGACATTGTGAGCCTCCCCGCGACTGCCGATACTGCGGGAAGTGCCGGGCAAGCGATCCAAAGCGACGACCAACTTTCACGCCAAAAGGCCAGCCGTTGCTGCCCCGTTAACGGCTGATTGGAGCCCGACCCATGTCAAAGCAAAACGCCGTCCTTGTCGCCGTAATCGGTTTTTTAGTCCTCGCCCTGTCCGTGCTGGGAACGCTAAGGCGACAGCCAGATAGGTTGACGACCTGCAACGGCTCGGAGATGAACGCCTTGCTCGCGGCGGACTTGAGGATACTCATTCCGCAGCATCGCGACGCACTCCTCAACGACCTCGCCTCGCCAGTCGCCGGCAATCCGCAGGGCGACGTCCCCCTGGCCTCATTCCTCGACTACAACTGCCCGCTGTGCAAGGAAATGGACCTCATTCTCCAGCAAGCCCTCAAGCATGATCCCAATCTGAGGATTGTGCGTAAACAGCTCCCGGTCCTGGGACCTGCTTCCGAATTCGCCGCGCGTGCGGCGCTCGCCTCCCACAAACAGGGAAAATATGAGGCGTTTAATCGCGCCCTTTTTGCTTTTCCTGGCTTGGTGAACCAAAGAACCACCCTAGTCATTGCGGCACGTGTCGGCCTCGATGTTGAGCAGCTCAAGCGGGATATGGAAGGCCCGGCCATCACCGAAGCCATCGCACGCGATCGCGCGCTCGCGAACGAGCTGTACATCACCGGCACGCCGGCGTTGGTGGTCGGCGACGAAGTGATAGCCGGGGTGGTAGAGACGGCCGGGCTGCGAAGCTGCATCGCCGATGTGCGCGCAAACGCCAAGGTTCAGTCTTCCACAGCTGCAAAATGGGCATTTTGACCGCATCAACTGCTCTCGGGACCAGAGTCCTGAGCGCCCGCGCGCCTGAAGGCGCGCGCCGGGTGCTCGTGAACCGAGCCCGCTTTTCTTTGGCAAGCTCAGGCGGTCTCGGCCATAAGGCTTCGCCCCCTGGCGCAGGCAGCCCTTACGGGCTGTGACGGTCGCCGCCCTTTCGGGCGGCGCTGTCTTTTTGGTTTGGCCTTCCCCGGTGGCGCGCGGTGGGCGGCACTCCCTTCTAGGCCCGCCGCGGCGTCCCGCAACCCTTCGCTAGCGCTTCGGGTCCTCCTCTTCGTTCCGGTCCTTCGGATGCGGTCCGCCTTGGACGTCGGGCCTTTCCGGTCGCTTTCGCCGCCCACCCCGCTCACATGGGGACTTTGTCGTCAAGGCTGTCTTCGCATATCTACCTCAATGCGTTGTGATCCTAGGTCCGAGCCTGTCGTCTTGGCGCGGTGATAACACCGGTCCAAACTCACATACGGTCGCTGCGCTGTGGCAGCTGCACCAACATCCCGCTTTCGTCGGTAAGGCTCAGGGGAACGCGACCAATCTTCCGGACGGCATTTTAGGCCAAGTGGGGTGGGAGGTTCGTTCGCCCAGGATCAGCCGGGAGCGATCAATCCCGGCGGATGGAAAAGAGTACGTTGATCATGCCGGCTTCATGACAGCGCCCTCAATGACAGCACCATGATGAACATACTTCCATAGCGCGATCAGAAGTTTTCTCGCGAGCGCAATAATTGCCGGCTTCCGGCGCCTGCCACCGTCGAGCGCGACCCGCTCCTGGAACCATTGTGCTAAAGCCGATCGAGGTTGATGCAAAAGCCAGAACCACGACAATTGCACCATCACGGTCCTCAGCCTCGGATTGCCCGCTTTCGATACGCCCTGTTCCCGGCTGATCGATCCGCTTTGCCACGGTGTCGGCGTCAGACCGGCATAGGAGGCAAGCTGCCTTCGATTCGCAAATTCGCGATACAGACCCTCGGACCAAAGCACCTCGGCAAAGTCCGCTCCCACGCCGCGCAGTTGCTTGAGCATCGACATACCATTGGCGACTTTTGATGGGTCGCATTCATTGCGAGCCACTTCGTCACGCGCTGCTTCCACGTCCTTGATTTGCCGAAGCACGAGCTCGATCCGGTCCAGTGCACGGACAATCTCCGCTTTGAGATTCGACGGTAGTTCACGACCGTCTCCGGTCCTAAGTTCTTCCAGTCGAGTGCGGCGGTCCCGCTTCAGCGGCTCAAATCCAACGATGCCCTGCGAGAACAAGAGCCCCTTGACCCGGTTCACGATCTTGATCCGCTCCGCGATGAGAGCGCGTCGCTCACGGCTGTTGCGCTTTCGGTCCTCTTGCTCGGGCGAAGGCGGAACGACCATGGCGCATACCCGCGGCTCGCCGCGCTTGTAGGCAAGCAGGGCGCGAAGGAGGGTCTCGCCATCCAGCTTGTCCGTCTTCGCCCGGCGCTTCCTGCGTGACGTGGCAATGGATGCTGCATCAACCACATGGCTTTCGATACCGCCACGCTCAAGGATCCGATGTATCCAGAAGCCGTCCAGGCCAGCCTCCTGGATTGCGATCACCGGCACGTCACGGCCCGTTCTGCGCCGAACCGTCGACTTCAACTGGCTGATAAGGTCGAACAATCCGGCCGTATCGCCTGCCTTGACGACGCGCTTTGACATCTTCTCTCCGTTGCACGGCAACAAGCTTGTCACCAACCAGCTCGAGCGACTGAGTTCCAGGGACAGGAAGATAGCGCCGAGTGTCGTATGGACCGCATCGGTTTCAATCTCAGTCACGTTTTCAGCTTTCATGTGTTCTATCCCTCCAAGTTGTTCATGAGCAATACGCCGGCCAAAGCGAGTTGATCGCAGCTGCAGTCATCGCTTCGCGATGTGGTTTTGGTTGTTGCCTGCCCCCGCTCGCGGGGTGGGCGACGCTCCTTTCTAGGCCCGCTGCGGCAGGCCGCAATGTTCGCTCCGCTCACATCCTCCACTCCGTTCCGGCCCTTCGGGTGCGGCCTGCCTCGTTCAGCGGGCCAAGCCAGTCGCGTTCTGCCGCCCACCCCACTCACGGGGGCAGGCACGCGAGATCGGGATCGAGCGCTGCCTCCACCGCCCATGGGATCTTCCGGGGAGGGCGCGGGATTAAAAGAGCGGAGGACCAGACCATGGGTGCAAAATACAAGCGTTCCGGTGGCCGAGAGGCTGGCGCTGGCAGGGGCGGGCGCACGGGCGCCAGCCTTTATCAGGAAATCACAGATCGCATCATCGCCGAGCTCGAGCGCGGCACCGTGCCATGGGTCAAGCCATGGGGCAGCGCAAAGGCCGGCCTCGGCCTGCCCAGCAACGCGGCCACCGGTCGCGTCTATTCCGGCATCAACATCCTGATCCTTTGGGGCGCTGTCTTCGAGCGCGGGTATGCCAGCCAGAACTGGCTGACCTTCCGGCAGGCGCTTGCCCTTGGCGGCAATGTCAGGAAGGGCGAACGCGGCACAACCATCGTTCACGCTGACCGCTTTGTTCCCAAGGACGAGAAGGAACGCGCCAAGACGGATGGCGACGAACCGCAGGCCGTGCCCTTTTTGAAGCGCTTCACCGTCTTCAATGTCGCGCAATGCGACAACCTGCCCGAACATCTCCATGCCGCCGCCGAACCGCTGCCCGAGCGTCAGATCGTCCCGCAGGCCGAGGCGCTGATTCATGGCTGCGGCGCTGACTTCCGCATCGGCGGCGATCGCGCTTTCTACATGCCGGGCAGCGACTTCATTCAGGTGCCGCCGCAGCCCGCTTTCTTCCACCAGATCGACTATTACCGCACCTGCTTTCACGAGCTTGGCCACTGGAGCGGCCATCCAACCCGGCTTGCGCGCGACCTTTCCGGCTCCTTCGGCTCCAAGGCCTATGCGCGCGAGGAACTGGTCGCGGAAATCTGCGCAGCCTTCGTCTGCAGCTCTCTCGCTATCGAGCCGACCGTGCGCCATGCCGATTACATCGGCTCATGGCTCGCCGTGCTGCGCGAGGACAACCGCGCCATTTTCCGCGCCGCCAGCCAAGCCTCGAAAGCCGCCGATTTGCTGCTCGGCTCTATGCCCAGCGCTGAAGGCTCGGACCGTGAGGAGATCGCGGCGTGAGCGCGCGTGATCCCCACGCGCTGCCGACCGAGACGACACCGGAAGGCGAGCAGACGCTCATTCCCGGTGTCCGGCCCGTCACCACGCGCGACCGCCTTGCGCTTCTCATGAACGCGCCAATGCGGCCGCGCAAGGCGCAGAAGTCGCTCGACATCGGCCTCTTTGATGAGTGCGCGCGCAACCAACTCGACCTGTTTTGACAAGGAGTTTCCCCATGATCCTGATCACCGACGACCTTTGCGCCCGTCTCCTCGCCAATGGCGCTTCCGACACCGAAACCGACCAGGTTCCGGTGGTAAAACTGTTCGATCCGACCGGGCCCGCGACCTGGCTCTTGAGCGAACTCGATGCGGACGGCGACACGCTGTTCGGCCTTTGCGATCTCGGCTTCGGCTTTCCCGAACTCGGCAGCGTCAGCCTTGCCGAACTGCAAAGCGTCAAGGGCCGGCTTGGCCTCGGCATCGAGCGCGACCTCTTCTTTCAGGCGCGGTTTCCGCTCTCCGTCTACGCTGAGGCCGCGCGTCATGCTCGTCACATCACCGAGGACGAGCGGCTGCTGCGGCAGGCAGCGGACGCGCTTGCAAACCCCCATTCCGAGCTTCCGCCTGACACGGCGGAACAGACGCGCCGCTAGGCGCGAAAACCGTCCCGGGGGGGGGGGGCGGGGGGGGGGCGGGGGGGGGGGGGGGGCCGCCCCCCGCCCCACCCCCCCCCCCCGCCGCCCCCCAAAACCGCCCCCGCCGCGCCGGCCTTCTAGGCCTTCGCGGCGGGAGAACCTCAACCAAACCGAAGGAGACAAATCATGCAGCTTGCTCATATTCCGCTTGATAGGCTCAACATTTCCGCCCTCAACATGCGCCATTCCAAACGCGCGCCGGATATCTCCGATATCCTGCCGTCCGTTCGCGCGCGCGGCGTCCTTGTGCCGCTTCTGGTGCGGCCCAACGGGACGCCGGAAAGCTTCGAAATCGTCGCCGGACGGCGACGCTATTTCGCCGCCAAATCGCTCGCCGACGAGCGCGGCGAGAGCGAGCCCTTGCCCTGCGCCATCATGGAGGACGGCGACGACGCCGACGCGCTCGAAGCCTCGCTCATCGAAAACATCGCTCGCCTCGACCCCGACGAGGTCTCGCAATGGGAAACGTTCTCCCGGCTGATCCGGGAAGGGCGCACCATTGCCGAAATCGCCGCCACCTTCGGCATCACCGAGCTGATGGTGAAGCGCTCTCTGGCGCTCGGCGAGCTTCTGCCCAAGATTCGCGAAGCCTACCGCCGCGAGGAAATCGACGCCGAAACAGTGCGCTATCTCACCATGGCCTCGAAAGCGCAGCAGAAGGACTGGCTGGCGCTTTATGCCGACCCCGAGCAATACGCCCCGCGCGGTTACCAGCTGAAACAATGGCTGTTCGGCGGCCAGTCGATTTCCACCAAGGTGGCGCTGTTCGCCGTCGAGGATTATCCCGGCCTCATCGTCTCCGACCTGTTCGGCGAGGAGAGCTATTTCGCCGATGCCGACCTGTTCTGGCTGAAGCAGAATGAGGCGATCGCCGCCAGACGCGACGCATATCTAGAAGCCGGTTGGAGCGAAGTGACCGTGCTCGAACCGGGGCAGTATTTCCACTCATGGGACCACGAGAAAACGCCGAAGAAGAAGGGAGGCAAGGTCGTCATCACCGTCTCGCATCGCGGCGAGGTCGAGTGTCATGAAGGCTGGCTGTCGCGCAAGGAAGCGCGCCGCGCCCGCGCCGATGACGAGGGCGGCGAGCAGGACGAACAGCCGCCCAAGCCGTCGCGGCCTGAACTCACCGGCCCGATGCAGAACTATGTCGATCTGCATCGCCACGCCGCCGTGCGCATCGCCTTGCTCGATCATCCCGCCATCGCCCTGCGCCTCATGGTGGCGCATGCGATTGCCGGCTCAATCCTGTGGCAGGTGCGCCCCGATCCGCAGCGCGCGGCCAACGAGACGGTCGCCGCCAGCGTTGCCGCTTGCAAGGCCGAAGCCGCCTTCGCCGAAAAGCGGCGCGAGGTTTTGGCGCTGATTGGGCAAGCGGACGACGATGGCCCGCTCGCGGACGGCCACGGCGACGCCTTCGCTCTCGCCAGCGCTTTTGCACAGCTCTTGGCGCTCTCCGATGACGACGTCCTGCGCGTTCTCAGCCTTGTCATGGCCGAGACGCTCGAAGCCGGCAGCGCCGTCATCGAGGCGCTTGGGCACCATCTGAACGTCGACATGGCTGCTTTCTGGCAGGTGGACGAGGCGTTCTTCGAGCTTTTGCGCGACAAGGAAATCGCCAATGCCATGCTCGCCGATATCGGCGGCAAGCCTGTCGCAGACGGCAATGTTTCGGAGAAGGTCAAGACGCAAAAGAAGATCATCCGCGACTTCCTTGCCGGCGAGAACGGGCGCGAAAAGGTGGAAAGCTGGCTGCCGCGCTGGATGAAATTCCCCGTCGAAAGCTACACAGCGCGCGGCGGCTTCCGCACTGCCGATCAGTGGGCCTGTGTTCAGCCGCTGTTTACGGCCGAATGATCTAACCAAGCCCGGGCGGCGGCTCTTATTAGAAAAGCCGCCGCTTGGGCAGCCATCTCCCGGGACGGCGCCGGCTGCACATTCGCAGCCTTTGAGCCGCGCGCCGCAGACCAAATCCGACGCCAATTCGAAGCCTTCGCCAGCCCTGCGCCACACCGACATGCTTGCCGGACAAGTGCTGCCATGGCACTTCCGCCGATGTGGACTTTTTGCCAGCGAGCGACCGCAACCCTGGCCCCCCGCCGCCTTTGCGTGGTGTCAGCCGATCGCGCGGCCTGTCTCTCCCAGTCGTCTTTGAGGACCATTTCCCTGCGCCTGGCTTGTCGACCTATGGGCGGTTCCGGCCCGCCCGAAACCCTCGGCTGACTGCTTTTTTCCCCGCCGCCTGCGGCGGCTTCCTCGCGCCGCTTCGCTTCAAAAAAGCCGTCCGCTCGGGTCCTGCGCTGTCGCTGCGGCCTTGTCGGTTCGGGCGGGCCGGACGCGCCCATCACGGTCCGCCATCGCAGGGAAATGGTCCCCGGCGAGAGCAAAGAGGAGACTTTCAAATGACCGCGATCGGATACGTCACCAAGCAGGACAATGGCGGCTACAAGGGCCAGCTCAAGACGCTCAGCGTCCGCGCCGACATCGACATCGTGCCCAACCAGGCCAAGAGCGCCGACAACCATCCAGACTTCCGGGTGCTGACTCAAGGGGTCGAGGTGGGCGCCGGCTGGGTCCGGACCGGCGAGGCATCCGGCAAGGATTATGTGAGCCTGTCGATCGCCGCACCCGAGTTCGGCCCGCGCAAGCTCTACGCCAATCTCGGCCGCGCCGCCGGCCAGGACGATGACGACACCCACGCCATCATCTGGAACCCGGCCGACTAACGGCGGAGCTCCGAGCCCCCCCCCCCGCGCCCCCCGGCCCCCCCGCCCCCCCCCCCCCCCCCCACCGCCCGCCCCCCCCCCCCCGCCCGGGGGGCCCCCCCCCCCCCCCCCCCCCCCGGCCGCGGGGGCTCACGGGCAGGCGCTCCAGCCCGGACATCGCCTGCCTTGGGGAAGCGGCGAAAACTCCAACTCGACTCTCATGATTGGCACGGCCATGCTGACCCATCCTGACAGACAAAAGATCAAAGCCAGAACAGCGGCGATGGTGGCATAGCAGAACAGTGATCGTGCCGGAACATGGTGGGAACCCCACCGCGTTAACGTGGTCCGCACGCGCGATGGCGCCACTATGCTAATCGAGGACAAAGCCGCTACCGGCAGTCGTCCGAAGCAAGACCGAACTCTGGCAGCGCGGCGGCAAGCCGCTTATGCGCTTCTGGCATCGCCACATGCTCTCTGCATTGGAGTTAGCAGGTTCCGAGTCGCTGAACGAACCTCAACTCGAACCTGAGGCCCGTTCACGCTCCCCAGACGCATATCAGGACCTCACGACTGAGCCGCGATTTCTCTTCGTCTCGACGGTGAAAGCATGAGTGCCGCTATGTTTCGATGACAGCTCGGTCCCTGACGGGATCGTTAACCGGGATGCACCTACATATCGAGACTTTTAGACCGAGGTTCACTAGTAATCCGCAGGGTATGCGTGAGCAGCAGGGGCGAACGTGCTGCCAGGAGGGTCATCCATTGGGCATTCTGCGAAATACACATCGGACGCGGGTTTATATTCCCAGCCAAGGCCCGACGAGTTGGCAAGCGATCCTGAAGTCAGGTCAGCGGCTCCGCTTCCGGTTGACGTTCGTTTGGCCCATCGAGAGGACCAGGACATGAAACGTAGCCGCTTTTCTGAAGAGTAGACCTGCCGCTGATCATTCATCCAGTGGCGATTAGAGCCTTGGCCGTTTCTGTTACGCCTCTTGGCGCGGGTTGAGCAACGGCGGAGGCGCGGAGCCTTCCGTCAGCACAGCGTCGGAGCCGGTTGCGGTGATGACCTTGGCATAGGCTGCCGGGGTCCGGTAGCCGAGCGAGGAATGAGGCCCCGCGGTGTTGAAGTCCTCCCGCCATTCGGCAATGGCGCTGCGGGGGTGGTCGAGGCGGCGGTCGGCTAAACGCCACCGGGCGGAGCTTCGGCTTCGCCCGATCTTCCTCGGTCGGCATAGTGTTCGATAGGGTAAACCGGCCTCAACAACCGTGCCAGCGGCGCCAATCCTGGAAGTCGCTGCTTCTCCGACACTTGCGGGCTCGCTTCCTTGCATTCTGCCCCGACAGGCTGCGCTATCGGCAGGAAGGGAGCGATACCCAAACCTTGAGTTCTTTGCGCGTCGGTTCTTCCTGCACAGGGAAGATGTCATAATTCTTCGGGGCTCCGGGTGAGGCGCGCGCGGGGCGGATTCACTGGGCTGAGCTGTGATGGAAGGTGCTCTCGCGCGCCGCAGTGGCGCCCAAGATTGCACGGCAGGGTTGCAAATTGGGTGATCTGTGATAAGGAAATGTGAAGTCAGAAGAGGCCTATTGAAATGAAGCGCATGCAAGAAAAGGACATTCCCGCATTCGTGCAGGACGTGGTCGCAACGGGCTGCGATATCTGCGCCGTCGGTCCGAGTTGTTACTCCCTGGGCGATACCGATGTTCCGCGCGACAAGCGTAGGGGATTGTACAAGAAGCTCGGCGAAATCGATGCGCGCTACGGGAGCCGCGATCACCTGCGTTACCAGATTGCGGTGCACCTGGCCTCGATTGGCCGCTACATCGACGCGCCCCCAATTGAGGAGGAGGTCTGGATCGATAATGAAACACCCGAGTTGGCCGAGGTCACGCCTTACGAC
Organism: Mesorhizobium sp. WSM4837; assembly: GCF_055811435.1. Lineage (NCBI taxonomy): Bacteria > Pseudomonadati > Pseudomonadota > Alphaproteobacteria > Hyphomicrobiales > Phyllobacteriaceae > Mesorhizobium > Mesorhizobium sp. WSM4837. Next base: position 23,332 of record NZ_JBVVQE010000070.1, on the reverse strand, counting down.
GTGGCGCATTTTCAGACTTACGCCGTCCTGCTGATGTCGGAGGCGATGGGCCTCGACTGGTGCAAGGTGGCACGAGCCATCTTGAACATTGACGCAGAGCGCCAGCCGGAACGGGCACATCGGGTTTGGACATCCCATCTGGCGCGGGCGCGGTGGCTAGCGACGAGCGGCTGCGGGCAGCTTCAGAGCGATCGGTTGCAATAGCCGCCGCCATACGGGAAGCTCGCATGACCAAGCCAGCTGTTTCCAGAGACGAACATGGAACTTTTCGAGGGGCGGCGTGTCGAAAAAACTGCAAGCTTTTTTCGCTCATACGCTAATCGAGTACTAAGGCCTGTTTACAGTCATCGGATTGCGAGGAAAGCGGTAACGAGATTGAGGAGTCCGGCAAAGTTCTCGACGAGATGGCGCCATTTGTACATTTCGGTGTCGTGAGGGATGCGCCCGGCCCGGTCTGCTTTGGACGGGATGACCGCCACGGCGCCGCGTTCATTCAGGTTGGCGCGCAGTTGTTGTCGAATATCCTTTGGCGGCGTCAAGGCGCTGAGCGATGTTGACCTCGAGGACAAAGGCGGTGAGATCCGCAGCCATCTGCGCCGCCTTGTGCGGCGCATCCGCGCCCGCTGGCCGACCACCCGATCCTGGTGCGCGGCGATGGCCATTACGGCCGGGCGCAAGTCATGGCCTGGTGCGAGGACAACGGCATCGACTACCTCTTCGGACTGCCCGGCAACACGGTTCTCCGGCGGCTCGTCGACGAGAGCGCCGACGACGTCCGCACGCGCCGCGCGCTCGAGCGCAAGTCCGTGCTGCGGCTATGCCGAGACCCACTACAAGGCGAAGTCCTGGAAGCTTGAGCGTCGCGTCTGCGCCCGCATCGAGGCAACCGCGATGCGCCTCGACATTCGCTTCGTCGTCACCAATCTCGATAGTGGCTCGGCCGAGCACCTCTACGACGTGATCTACTGCGCCCGCGGCCAGGCCGAGAACCTGATCAAGATGCACAAGAGCCAGCTCGCCTCTGACCGCACCTCCTGCCGCTCATCGATTGCCAACCAGGTCCGTCTTGTCCTGCACACCGCCGCATACTGGTTGATGCTCACCCTGCGCGAGGCGGTGCCCACGACCCATCATCTGCGCAAAGCCGAGTTCGCTACGCTGCGGCTCAGGCTGCTCAAGCTCGGCGCTCGCGTCATCGAACCCGTCTCGCGCATCCGTCTGGCCTTCGCCGCCGCCTGTCCCGAGGCAAGTCTGTTCCGGGCGATCGCCAGCAATCTGCTACCGGCAGGACCATGACCGCCGGGGCAGCAGACCCCGCCGAACCACACAACTTCCACCCTCCAGCGCGTTCACAAGTCCAGAGACAGCCGCAGTGAAAAAGACGCCGCGCCGCCACCTGTCCACCGCTCAGCGGAAAACAAACCCACATGCGTCATGAACAAGACGGGCTAATAACCCCTCGCCCACAGATGCTGGCCCCGGTAGCGCTTACGCAGTGTCCCGAACTCGTTCAGCAGCTTGTGTGAACTGCGCCCCTTCAGGTGCTGCACGGCGCGCGATACCGACAGGTTCGGCGGGACCGACACAAGCATGTGCACATGGTCGCGATTGATCGACCTGGCGTGAATCACCATCTCGTGCGCCCGTGCCGTCTCTTGCAGCAACTCCCGGCACCGCTCCCCAACATCACCACGTCGTGGAGCGCACATTCACATGGCTGGGGATGCCGCAGGCTGACCACGATTGGGAGAAATCCATCGCTTCCGCAGAAGTCTGGATCTACGTCGCCCACATTCGCCTACTCACCCGCAGGCTCGCAAAAGCGGTTTCCAGATTCGCAGAGCCGATGCACCACCTGCTTTGAGAAATTCACGTAGCTGGATAGAGGCTTCCGCGTCAGCGAAAATCACCCCAACAACTGAATTCTTCGGCTTGCAGGCGTGGATGAAAGCGATGAGCTTTTTTGGTAAACCTCTGACGCTTCACTTTAGGCGACTTTGTTCGCTGCCAATGTCGGGAGCTATCGTTCGTCACCGTCCGGGCTTGGGCTTCGTCGCGATTTTTCCGGCGTTCGAGTTTGCTATCGGTGGAAGCCGGCTCTTGGAGAAAGGAAGAATGGCTGATGTCATCACGAGCCGACGCGAGGGCGCCATCTTCGAAGTAATGCTCGACCGGCCGACGGCCAACGCCATCGACCTGAAAACGTCGCGGCTGATGGGAGAAAGTTCAAGGCTTCCGCGACGATCCCAGCTTGCGCGTCGCCATCGTCCGAGGCCTGCGGCCTCTGAAGTCAGCTGACCACGGCCACAGCTTTCCATTCCGCCATGGTCTGCAGGCGGTGAATATGTGTAGCGAGAGCGGAGCATTTTGGGCGGGACGGGACGAAGGGATTGCGCAGAGCCGAGAAGATCGAAACGAAGCGTTGCAGTGCTCCTGCGATCGGAAGCCCGCTCCCGTTTTCGCAGCGACACATGTGCATTCTCCGTCCGATCGTTCAATCCCTTGTGCGACCGATGCTCGACGTCCGTCATCACCTGTCCCGCCAGGCTGCTCCATAGGAGCGCAGCTTGTCGGTGATCATGCACTTCGGCGCAACGCCTTGCTTCTTCAGCAGCCGCGTCAGCAAGCGCTTGCCTTGGTGTTGCGGCGGTTCTGGACGATCTCGTCGAGCACATAGCCAACCTCGTCGACGGCGCGCCACAACCACTGTTTCCTGCCGGTGAGGGTGATAAGGACCTCGTCCAAGTGCCAGACATCGTTTCGGCTGTGCTGCTTGCGGCACAAACGGCGAGTGTAATTCGGACCGAACTTGATGCCCCACCGGCGGATTGTCTCATACGAAACCACGATCCCGCTCCAGCAGCATTTCCTCGATCAGACGCAAGCCCAAGGGGAACCTGTAGTAGAGCTAGACTGTATGGGCGATGATCTGCGGCGGGAGACGATGGCACTTATTGCTGACGGGTGTTCATGCCATCGGTCTATGCCGCAAATCTCTGAACGCGAGTTAAGTTGATAACATCCCAGCAGTTTCTGTCCTTTCTCCTGCTTCATGGACGGAGCAACACGGGGCGACGCTCATTGGAGATGGAGCACACCCGACAATGGCCTGCCGCCAGAGCTTCGAGCACGCTGCTCAGCAGATCGTGTTGGACAAGATCGACACGATCGAGGACGCCGCTCAGCGGCTACGCCGCCAGGACGAGCAGCTGAAAGCCATTGTGCCGAGGTGGTCCATGGCGCGGGCCGTCTGGGCCTATCAAGCGATGCGCGGAACTCGTTCCTGGTCGCATTGATCCTCGTACAGATGGGGAGTCCGAAACGTTAAATATTTTGTTATTTATGCTTCGACTATTCTGCAATGAAATTGACAGAACCTTTATGAAGCGCCGACCCCTAACGATGCTAGATTCATCGCCAGTACGAGGTAAGCAGCTAGTACCGGCGGCGATCGCCCGGACTGGCGTCAACACAACGTCGGAGTTAACACTCGATGTCAAAAAGAGCGCTCATCCTGCTTGAAGGCACAAGAAGCAATGGTCTGCTGTACGTGAAAGCAGCCCAGCGTCTTGGCCTTCATCCAATTACCCTATCGACTGATCCGGCTCGGCTAGATTATATTGCGGCGGAGGGGCTAGAGGCAATTCGTGTAGATACAGGCAATCTCGACGCTCTGACCCTGGAATGTTCCCGGATACGCGCGACCTATAACATCGCTGGCATTACCAGCGCGGACGAGTTTTCCTATGCAACAGTTGGCAAGCTCTGCCGGCATTTTGATCTACCGGGACCGAACCCCGATTCGATTGAAGAATGCCACGATAAATTCGCTCAACGCCAACTCCTTGCGGCGGGCGGTGTTCCAGTGCCTGTTTATCACCTGGTAGCAAATGCGGCGGAGGTTAAAAACGCTGCGGCGGCGATTGGACTGCCAGTAATTGTTAAGCCAATAGAAGGCACCGGTAGTAGCGGCGTTCGTTTGTGCCGCACCGGCGACGAATTGGCCCAGCATACGGCCTATCTCTTGGGTGATAAGCACATTGATCAGGCTTCACCTAGGATACTCGTTGAAAGTTACGCGCAGGGCCCCTCATATGGCGTCGACATAATGGGCAACGAGGTTATAGCGATATCCGGCGGTAGCTTCGGCCCTTTACCCCATTTCGTGTGGCGTGGGGGTTTCTATCCGGCCGCGCTGACCGATGACGAACACGCGCGTATCGTCGATGTTTCGCTAAGCTGTCTGCGGGCTCTCGGTCTTGGTTGGGGCCCAACGTGTATGGAAGTCCGGTGGACGCAGCGTGGCCCAATCGTCATCGAAGTCAATCCGCGACTTGGGGGGGCGACCGGTCCTCAACTGATCCAACTGGCTTACGGTATCGACCTTGTCACCGAGCACATCAAGCTAGCTGTCGGCGAAGAATGGGATCTGCGCAGGAGGCTTTCGCAGACTGCGGGCGTGCGGTTCCTAGTCGCCGATCGCGATGGCACCCTAGATCGCATTACGGGCCGCAGCCAGGCGGCTGCCGTGTCAGGTGTCGCCGAGGTCAAGTTTTATCAGGAACCCGTGGCGCCGGTCGTGAGGAGAGGCGATTACCGAGACTGTATCGGACATGTGATCGCCTCTTCACCCAGCATTGCTGAAACCGAGGCGATACTTAATCGTGCCGTCGACTTAATCGGAATTTCAATCACCCCGATTCTGGCAGTGAGCGAATAGGATCTCACTTCACTGATAAGGTCAGCTTTGAGTTAGAAGTCGGCGACAAATGGCGATTAGAGATCGATGTTGGTCAAGGAAGCGATTGGTACGCCTTTAGTCGTCCTGACCTGGTGCGTTTTACCAGCACGTCGGGTTTCGCGCAGCGCGTCCTATTTGGCTGTGAACGGCTAGTTGAAGCCGGATAGCGACGAGTCGGGATGTAGAACGCCCTGCCTTAGCCATGCACGACCGCCTTGGGTAGCGTCGCTAACCTTGCTATGAAGGCAGTTGGCAGTCCGTCTGTTTCAGGCTCGTCCGGCAACGGTTATCAGGTCTACGGCTGCCGCTTCGGATAGACCGACGCTGCAGGTCGATTCCTATGGATTGCTTCGGAGAGGATAGGTAAGAGATGTTTCTTAAGGCCGACGGGACTGAAGTTTGGTTGCAGAGTTCAAGAAGCCTGCCATATTTATCTTTGGCGGGGGTGATCGAGACTCCCAACCGCTATATCTCCGTTCGATCAAAACTGAGTCAAGAGTACGAGTTGCTCTCCGGAATTGCCTCCGATGATGCATTCCTGATCCAAGAAATGAACGATGGAGCCCTAATCTTCTGCGCCCGCCCCGACAACAATTGCGCCTTGCTGATGATAGGAAAATATGATCACGACCGAAACGGCCCAAACCCCTGTGCTGTTCTCGAAGACCTCGTCGATTTGATCAAGAGCAACGTAGCTGCAATCAGCCGTCAAGCCGGAGCGACGATCCGTTTCGAAGTCGTACAGCTGGAGTTCGCAATGCGCGGCGGATGAAGACGTTCTTACCACGGAGCTGGCTATACAGCGCGGTCTTGGAGGAGGGTAAAGACGTGAAGAATATAGTGATGATTGGCGGAGGGAAGATTGGTGCAGCGACTTGCCGATCTGCTCATTACAGACGGCTCATGAGAGGTAATGCTGGCAGATGCGAGTCCAATCTCACTCGCAAAACATGCTTGGCATCCCCGTTTAAAGACCAGGGCTCCGAATCCAGATCCTAGAGGATAGCGAACTGCGCCGTGGCAAAGTGAGGTCGCTAACCCGTCTTATGCATGACGATGGGCCTTCGAGGCTGGCGGATGTAGCTTAAGCGATTGATTGGCGTAGGATGCGGTTGCTTGGGCCAACCCTTCCACCGCATCTCGCGAGCCACACCCGCCATGACCGAGAATACGTTGCTGCCGCTGTCTTTTCCAGCCGTCGGACGGAAGAAGATCACAGCTGCGTTTGACGGCGGCCGCATCCACCTCGGATGGCGGCGTCATGCTTCTGGCCGCAGGACATTGCAGGCCGACTGCTTCTTTGTTCCCGGCATGGCCGCCTGCCTTAAGCAGCGACGAACATCGACGGCAAGATGCAGCCAACCCGCTGCCCCAATGCCTGCATCACCGCACGCCATCGGCCAGCCTGGTCACGCTCTGCCGAGGATGCCAGGACCTTACTGAAGGAGAAGCGTCTGTCGCCTTTGCAACGGACCACCGTGAAGCAGGATCTCCAGCGGATCGAGGCGGTTCTTGATGGCTTAGACCGTCGGATCTGAGGCGGCGCAGCGGCTTTGCGTGCGGACCAATGATCGGATGTCCCGTCGGACCAACCCCGGCGTTTGGCGGAGCGCGCGATGTCAGGTTCGCCCGCGCAACGGCTGATCGCCGTCCTTCGCTCACGCTGCGGCTCTTCGAGTGCGCGGTCGGCCCTTAGGCCATCGCAGATGGCTGCTCCGCCGCCGGGGATTGGCCCGGCGGGACAGGAGTTCCGACCATGGACACGCAAAACCGAACCGACGTTTATACCCGCATCACCTCCGAGATCATTGCCGCCATCGAGGCCGGCGCCGGCGAATGGCGGATGCCCTGGCACCCCGATGGAAGCTCGATTGCTCGCCCCAACATCTCGTCCGGAAAGGCCTATCGCGGCGTCAATACGCTCGCTCTTTGGATCGCCGCTCAGGCTCACGGCTTTGGAAGCGGCACCTGGGGCACATACCGGCAATGGCAGACCCTTGACGCCCAGGTTCGCAAGGGCGAACGCGCAACCACCGTCGTGTTCTGGAAGGAGTTTGCCGCACACGGTGACGATGATGCCGTTGGCGACGATGAGCACCCCCAGCGACGCCTCTTCGCGCGCGCCTTCTCGGTCTTCAACAGCTCTCAGGTCGAGGGCTTCACGCCTTCCGCCACTCCAATCCTGCCTGACTCTGAACGAGTCCCGCATGCCGATGCCTTCATCAGTGCGCTCGGCATCCCGGTTACTTTTGGCGCCAACGCTGCATACTACCGCATCGATATCGACCGAATCTTTATGCCGGACTTCAATCGCTTCCGCGATGCTGTCGCTCACGTCGGGACTTATGTCCACGAGGCCGCGCATGCCACGGGCTCTAAGCATCGGCTCGATCGAGACTTCACCAAACGGTTTACCCGCCAGGCTTTAGCAGTCGAAGAACTGACCGCCGAACTTGCTGCAGCCTGTATTTTGGCCGATCTGGGCCTGGCGCATCATCCCCGTCCTGACCACGCAGCCTATGTGGCATCCTGGCTCAAAGTGCTGAAGGACGACCCGCGGGCGATCTTCACTGCCGCAAGCAAAGCGCAGGCTGCCGCTGACTGGATGCACGCGCGACAGCCGCCGAGCTGAGCGCCGCGTCGCGTTAGGGCCGCCACCGACGCGCAGCCCATGGCCTTTTCACCTTGGCTGCGGCCCAGCCCGCGAGGATAGAAAAACCGTTGAGGCTTGACACTCCGTTTCCGCGATAGCCACGATCGTCAGGCTTGACTAGGCGTGGGACCATGCCGTGGAGGTGGATCGGGCGATCCGCATCGGCCTGCGTGGCATACGCGGCGAGGTCTTCCTGCATCGCTCCGGCGTTCCCCTCGATGAAGCCGATTTGTCTACAGCGGCCGACCACGGCCAGCTCGACCTCTGGCCGAATGAATGTGAGGGCATGTGCGGTCTCTAATCGTCCCGCCCGGTACGTCCGTGGCTTCCGCCACGCCGGTGCCCTGCAGCCGGCTGAAGGCCCCGCCGTAGCACCCGGTCTTCGGTAGTGGCCCACCGGGCCGAGCCAGATCAGCCGGCCTCTGCCGACGTCCCGCCGGAGATGGATATTTCCGACCGTGTAGCGGCCATCCTTTCTTTAAGCGGCCGAACGCCGAACCTCGGAGTTTCATCGGTCGGCCGGTCGTCAACCGACCGAAGTGATGGGGAGGGTGCGTCCCTTTCTAGCTGTGGTTGTCGGTCGTTCTGCCATGATGATGCGTCACGGGGACGGCCGGGCTTGATGGCGCCTCACCGTGGCGGCGGTTGCGGTGATCGTGCCGCTCGGGTTCGCCTGTCGTCTGGCCGGCGGTTTCATGGAAGGGCGCACCACCTGCGTCCTCGATGGGACTGGTCTGACCGAAGGCCGTCTTCGCTACGCTGCGCCTCGTCCTCAAGCCCGCAACAGCCGGTCGCGACTTTCTTCCCCTGCTGGCTTTCGCCATCATTCCGCGCGGAACAAGAAAGCCTCGTCCTGGCTGCCCTACACTGTCGTTCCGGCCCTAAGGACCACCCCATTGCGCACGCGCAACGGGGACCCCCGGTGGGTGCGGGCCGATCGCCTCCGGTCTGTCGACCGCTATCGAGGTCGCGGTGGTCGCGGCCCGAGAAAATCACGGAGACGACATCATGGCTACCATCGCACTTTTACCTCAAATGGCAACGCCGGCTTTTCCGGCGCCATCAAGACCCTCAACCTCAACGTCAAGGCCAAGCTGATCCGCGTGAGAACCCTTCCGACAAGGGCCCTCACTTCCGCGTCTACTCGGGTAGCGTCGAACTGGGAGCCGCCCGGCAGAAGGTCTCCAACGAGGGCCGCGACTACCTCTCGGTCAAGCTGGACGACCCGAGCTTCCCCGCGCCGATCTACGCCACCTTGATCGAGGTGGAAGGCGAGGAAGGCCTGCAGCTGATCTGGTCTCGCCCCATGGACTGATCGCCTCGACAAGTGCTCCGCCGCACGGCGGGGCTTTCGGCCGTTCCCAAGCGAACGCCGGCAGGCGGAAGGAGCACCAAGCGCCGCCTTTCGGGGGTGCTGCTCCTCGCTGTCTCGCCGAGACGGCAAGCGGACGCGGGCTATCGGATTCTCGATGTTCCTCTCTGTTGCCTGCCCGAGCCTACGGTTTCTCGGCCCGCCACAAGGGCCGCACGGCCTCACCAAAATGGTAACGCATTTCGGCTCCTCCTTGCGCCGGTCGCTGCGCGAGCCTTGCCCCCGGTCCTCGTGCGCGCATCGCACTTGTCGACAACGACAAGGAGATACGCTCATGACCTTCATCGATGAAATAGAAGAGCTGCTTGCCGAGCTGCGCGAATGCGTGTTGGAGACTGAAGAGCACAACGCGGTGGAACGCCAACTTGCAGGAATCTCGTCGAAGCGACGGCTAGGGGGCTTGAGCCAGATCGGCCGTCTTTGCCGGATCGGTCGGGCCGCCTGTGCTGTATTCGTCGACTTCCTGACCCATCCTGGACAGACAAAAAGATCAAAGCCAGAACAGCGACGATGGTGGCATAGCGGAACAGGGATCGCGTGGGACGTCCTTGGTCAGCGGACCGCCTACGGCGCGCATGGATAACGGAGAACCACGGCAGTTGTTGGCATGAGGTCGGGGCAGTCCATATGGCGCCCTTCGCCGGGGGCTGTCGGTCCCGCGTCCGCCTGCGGCGGCGCTATGCTGACGCTCCTACTGCCGCCCTGTTAAACCGGGCTCAGGACCACGAACTTTCTCCAGCACCGAACTGACTGTACGCCCTCGTTTGCTTTGGTTGGGAGAGAGGCGCGCGTGAGCAGCCACTCTGCAACCTCACTGTGAGGCTCCACGACCGCGATTTAATTTGGTGATTTCTCAGAGGCAAGGATGCCGAGCGGCCGAGGCTGAAAACCATGCTTAAAAGACTCAGGCCCGGCGACCAGGTGCTAGCCGTTGCCACTGATCGCATCGCCCGCAATCTCCTTGACCTACTCACCATCCTGCGCCATCTAGAGCAGGGCGCTGGCCTGCGGCCTGCTGGACGAGACGTTTATTGACACGACGATCGGAGATGGCTGATCTCATCATGTTCGTCGTCGGCTGGGCCGCGCACTGACAGCGCCGCAACATTCTGCTACGCACGTTTGATGCCCTGATCCTGCCACCGTCCCCCAGGCACCTGCGCCAACGAGAAATCTTCCATCGCGCCCCTTGAACCGTCTCGGTCCGGACAGCACATTTGCGACGCTTGCTGGGCGGAATGCTCGTCTAAAGCGGTGGTTCGTGAACTGGGAGGAGCGCATGGATGCGGAGGAGTTCGGCAGCCCCATTTTCGTGAAGCGTGCGACCTATATCGTGCAAGAGATTGCGAGCCTCGCGGACGCCATCGATTTCCTCAGCGACTGGCCCGAGGATCAAAGAGATCTGATCCACCAGACCGCCCTTCAGGCCTGCTATGACGCAGAGGATGGGCACAAACCCTTAAGCGCCGCACACCATGCTTTTATCGATTTCGCCAGGCAGGTCGCCATCCTAGAAGATCCAATCTCCGCCATGCAGTGGATCGCCGCCTGCAAAAAGCGGCGCGCGTAAGGACTGGTTGGGTTGTAGCTAAGCTTGGGGGCATTCCGTTCAGATTTTCACCGATCGCGGACAAGAGCGGAAGAATCTCCATCATCGCCGGTAATTCCGGAAAACAGCGAGCGGCTGGCAGCCGAGGCATCGAGTTGGCCTTTCGGGCCTGCGATCTTTTGCGCGATGGCGCCAGCCGCTAGTCCGGATCACAGTCGCGATATCCGCGCCGGCGCTTGGCACGCTGAAGCTTCATTGATGCGGGGGCCGCACTGTCTTCGCTATCGAAGGTTTCCATCATCGACTGGCCGCTGGTCCCGATGCGGCCCCAGTTGCGAATGACGGATGCTCCGCCGAACAAGGTCGGTTGGATCGCAACCATATAAAACCGCCGCATGTTCTGCGATGGGTCGATGCGTCGAAGATGAACGGGCCCTGCCTCTTCGTTTTCCATGGCCGCAGTCTCATTTGGCTTGGAAACGGCGTCCAACGAGTTCTTTGAATCCAACCGGCTCGACCGATTCATTGCGGTTATGGGTGCAGGCGCGGTCGCTTCAGGAAGGTCATGATCACCGCGGTGGCCAGCAAGCTCGTCGCCGCACTGTGCATGATCGAAGGCGCACGCGTCGGACCGTCACGACGTAAGCGCGCAGCAATTCGGCCCCCGAGCCTATCAGACCGCCGGAACCACCCCTTTGCGGGGTTAATCGTCGTCATCAAAACTGCTTCATCGCCTGAACCTTTGGCGGCGTGGCGGGATCATGTGCGGCCGTTTGAGCGGCGACCGGACAGGGCCTAGACCTCGTGCCTCTGGTTTCGTGGCGGCATCGATCGTGCCGCTTGTGCCGGATGCATGGCGGACATTCCGATATCTCCACTATCGTCTTCTGGAACGGATGCCCGGACCTTCCCTGAACGGCCGTCTGACGCCGGTCCGGCCTTTTGCCTGCAACGGCTTCGCCGACCTTCTTCCCCTACGGCTTCGCCGCATTCCTCGCGGGACAACAAGCTCGGCTTCCGCCGTCCTCCGCTCCGCTGCGGCCCAGTGGATGCAGTCGGCCGGACCGTCGTCTCACGACCGCTATCGAGGCCGCACAGGGCGGCTTCGGACAAACCAGTCAGGAGCACACGAACATGGCTACTATCGACAACTTCCAGCTGGCCGGCGAAGAATTCAACGGCGAGATCGTCACGCTTTCCCTCCAGGCCAAGAAGGTCCGGATCGCCCCCGATACGCGCGCCAGCGGCGAAAACGCACCCAGCCACCGAGTGCTCGTTGGTCGAGTCGAGTTCGGTGCCGGCTGGTCCAAAAAGTCCAACGAGGGCCGCGCCTATCTGGGCCTCAAGCTCGATGATCCGAGCTTCACCGCCCCAATCTACGCCAACCTCGTCGCCGACGAAGGCGGTCAGAGCTACAGCCTCATCTGGTCTCGGCCGAACCGTCGCAACGGCGACTGACGAACATCGAATGGCGCCCCGCAAACAGCGGGGCGTCATTCAGATTGCCCAGCTACTCAGCGCCTCAGACCGATAGCTGACGCGCCACGGGGCGGCTTCGGGCAAACCGTAAGAAATACGAACGCCAGGCATCCCCGCGCGATTCTTGCCTGTCGGGCGGCCATCTCAACGACCCGCTCGCGGATTTTTTGATACTTTACTTTGTATGCTCCGCCTTGCAATCATGCGAGTGAGTCTGAACGGAGGAAAAATCGAGCACAAAAAAACCGGCGCGGAGGCCGGCTTTTCAGGGAATAGGCTACAGGAGTTGGCGCTCCTGATCTCGCCCGAAGATTTTGCGAGACCGTAGCCCGTCTTTCCCGGCATTGCAAGAAAAAATGCGCTTCCGCGCCACGGCTTTGCACGGCCTGGCGAGAGGAAAGAAATGGATCTCTATTCAACGTTGAGCCTATGGCTCACGAACATTCGGTCATTGGCCGAGCTGGACGATTTTTGCCGGCAGATATGGAAGCTCTACGGCGAGGAGTTGCTGGGCGAGGCCGATGCGGAGCGGCTTTGCGAGAAGGCTGAGCGACAACGCGCCAACCTCAAGAAGGCCCCTGCGGATGGTCGCGCACTACCCCGCTCCTCTTATCCGCAACGCCCTCGCAGTGAGCGAGGCCGGCGCGAAGCTGCCCGCGGCTTGCGAGATCCCGTGCGATGGAGACGCAAGCGGCGTCTCGCTCGCATGCAGGCTATCCGGCCCGAATTCGCCGGTGAGTTCACCGAAGGGGAGAGCGCGGCGCTCTACATCGTCATGTGCGACTGCCGGCAGCACGGCAAATGCGACCGATCCGTAAAAGAAATTGGCGATCGGGCCGGCGTCGGGCCGACCACGGTTCGCAATGCGCTGCGCAAAGCCGGCACGCTCGGCTTGCTGCGCGTCACCGAGCGCAGGCAATGGCGAGCCAGGAATCTCACCAATCACATTGTTGTCGTGCATCGGCGTCAGATCGCCTGGATTGCGAAATTTCGGCCCAATCTCGGCCTTAAATTTTATCCGACTGCCTTCAAAAAAGCGGCGTCCACAGGAAGCTCCCGCAATAAACAGAGCGGAAGACCATTTGGCAGCCGATCCGACTGGCCGCCGGACGGGCCGAAGCCATTCCCCAGTCACGCATCGCCGATCGGCTGACGCGTTAGCCGCCAAAACCACGCTTGCCGCGGAACCCCTAAAGGCTGCACGAGGCTGTTTAAAAAACAGCCTTGCGATCGGCTGCGCAAATCAGGCCGGTTGGTGCTGGCTGTCGGATTCCTGAAACAGGAAGATTGCGGGATCGCGACCCAGCGCCTCGCCGACGGCGGCGATCGTATCGACACTGATATTGCCGCTTGCGCGCTCGAGCTTGGTGAACGTAATCTCCGATACGCCCAGCAGCTCCGCCATTTGATAGCGGAGCAGATTGCGGCGCTTGCGCTCGCTGTCGATGATGGCGGCGAGGCGCTCGCGGATCGATTTTTCGTTGAGCTTGTGCGCCCAGGGTTCCAGCTCGGCGTCGCCGACCAGAAGTGTCGCGATCGACACCTCGAGCGCCTGGGCCATCTGTTCGACCGTGCGCAGCGTCACGTTGTTTCGTTTTCTCATGATACGAATGTAGGTGCGGTATGCCAGTCCTTGACCCGGCGACGTTTTGAACACTTCCGCCATGTGTTGATGGCTAAGCTTTCGCCTGCGGCGCTCGGTTTCGAGGAACCATGCGATATTGTCCCGAAGCGGGTTGTTCACCTCGCCCGCTTCGTTTGGCAGCATGAATCTATGTATGCGCACGAACCCGCCTGTTCGGTCTGCCCTTTTCCCGGGCCAAAAACCATAGTAAAGTGTCAAAAAGCCTCAGAAGAAAAGAGCCATCACCATGCTGAAATATCTCGTTGTGAGCGCTGCCGCGATTGCGGGCGCCGCGTCTGTTCCGTCCCAAACATTCGCATCCGAGTGGGGCTGCCAGGTCCTGCTTTGTCTGTCTGGTGACTGGCAGGGCACGCCCTCTTGTCATCCACCCATTGACCGGCTGATCGACGCCATGGGATTGCGGGGCTTTTCGTGGCCGACTTGTCCGCAGGCCAATTCGTCCGGCGCCGACTACGATCCGTACGAGGCCTGCCCGCAGGGGTGGATGCCTTACGCGCCGGCCAGCGACCGCCCAGGACAAGGCCAGGCCAGCATGTGCCGAATCGCGGCTGGCAATCAGCCTGCCTACTTTGGAGCGCGGCATGGTCAGGCCGACGGAAGTCCGACGGGAACCATCCAGCTCGGCGACCGCGCCGTGCCGGTCCAGCTTACTCATGTTTCCAGCGGAGCACATAACGATCGAACGACCACCTATTACGACATTCAACGCCCGCGCCGCGCGAAGCCTTACTACATCGACTACGACGACGCGAACGGGCTGCGGCAGCGCACCTGGTTCAACCTTAGCAGACCATAATCTTGAGTCACTCCGGCTGGTTGAATTAGTGGTAGGAAATGAGGGAGTTACCCCGATGAAAAGCGTCAACAGGTTCACCATTCATGGCAATGTCGGGTCGGTCGCGCCCTTCGACAAAAGTACGAGGGTCAACATTGCCACCAATCGCAATTGGCGCGACGAACAAGGCCATCCCAAGGAAGCCACTGATTGGGTCCAGGTGACGGTCCTGGAGGAGAAGCAAGCCGCCTGGGTGGCGGAGAACGCCAAGCCCGGCGATGTCGTCTTGGTCGAAGGCCGCATAAGCAACAACTCTTTCAAACGCAACGGCGAGACCGTCTATACGACGGACCTTATCGCGTCGACGTTCAACGTTTTTCCGAAGCCGTAATCATGTTCAATGCGGGGGCCCTTATCATGGCGGCAGCATCCGGAACATTGGTCGGCATAGGCGGCACGCTCGCATTCTATCCGGCTCAAGACCAGCTCTCCGCGGCGATTGCGTCCGAGCCGGCGCTGTGTGCGAAACTGGCCGCGGGCGGCCTTGAGATTCCATCGCCGGCCGAGGCTTTGGACGCTTTCAGGCGAGCAAAGAACACGGATCAAGCGACGTTGCGCATCGGAGAGTGCTCGAAGAACATCATGGGACCCGGCGTGCAATGCGCCGTGAGTACAAGCTTCGCACTTCCTGGAAAGGCGAAGGTGATGGCCTGGTCGCATTCTCCAGGGGACCCGATGGTGGCAGGCGATGCAGCTTCAATGATCGTCTGCATGCCGACGTCTGGTTTCGGCTCAGTTCCGGCGTCGATCAGCAAACCCTCGAAACCCTTCCTGCAGTGATCGCCGCTGGTGGCACCGGACTATTCGACCCGCAATCGGGTCCATCGAAACACCTTCTTTTGTGTCGCGGCAATTCCCATGCCCAAAGAGCCGGAGCCGGAGCGCGCCTCCCACAGCGCCGTAGGGACGGCGGAGGCCGGAGATAACGGGCCGCCGGCAGTTCCGGCTCTACAGAAGCCGTCCGCCTGGCGCGGGTTCGGCTCGCGGCGCTCACTTGTGTGGGGTGCAATAGACGCCTTGGGACTCCAAAAGGACGGCGCCGCCCTTCAATTCAGTGAGGGCACCCACCCAGGCGTTGGAATAGGTGCGACTGGCGTCCACCGCCGTCAGCCAGATGACGCGGTTGTCGGCAAGCTCCACCTTGACCTCGCTTTGCAGAGGGCTTGCCTGCACCGTTTGCTGATAATGCCGCTTGATGCGCACATCGCCGCTCGCAAACTCGATGTTGTTGTTGTCGTAGTTGAGCAGGAATGAAGCATCCCCTTTTGCGACCTTGCAGGAGCCGTCGCGTTCACACACGATTTTTGCTGCCGTGGCGCAATCCCATCGCAGTCCCGCGGGCCACATCGGATTGCTGCGGGCCTCCTTGGACTGATCACCTGGAGCGGCGGCGCCGAGGCTCGCCGCCGCCGCTACGGCCACCAATACTGCCCTAATCATCCGTTCCGCACACCTTACTGTTCGGCACCATCAAGATCAGCTCGCGCTGGCGCATCATGCCGACGGAGGCAAGCGCGCTGTAATGCGCCAGCGTGGCGGCTGCCGCATCAAGCGCGGCCTCGCAGCCGTCGCGCGTCGAGATCTCGGCCAAAGCTGCCCTGAACATCACTGTCCTGTCCGGTTGATCGCTCATAAATTGACACTACACTTTGGGTTCGGGTATGACAATTGCCGGGCAGGCGGTTGGCATAAAAGCGGTTCATCGAAGGTCCCCCGAGCTATGATCATATCTGCCGCTATCGCCAAAGGTGGCACTGGCAAATCGACCCTGCTGCGCGCGCTGGCATCCGTCGCCCTTAAGCGCGGCTACGCGGTGACACTCATCGACGGCGACGTTCGCCAGAACATGAGCCGGTGGGCTCAGATGCTCAAGGAGGCCGGCAATCGTCCCGAGACACTCCAGCTGGTCAGCGCCACGACGCCGCGCGAGATCCTGAAGGCGGCAGAACTGCACAATGGCGAGCGCAGCGTGGTGCTGATCGACACCGAAGGCACCACGAACGACAATCTCATGGCCGGGCTATTTGCTTCCGATATCGTCGTGGTGCCGATCTTCTTCGCGCTCGATGACGTGACCGCCGCAATCCAGATCACCGACCACTACATCCCTCTCGCGGTCGAAACACGCGGCCGGCCGCTGCCAGCCGTGTTTGTCCTGACAAAACAGACCATCATCGATGCGAAGGCGAGAGCCTTGAGCGAACTGCGCGCAATCATTCAGGCGAACGGCACGCCGATCGCCGACCATGCGCTGCAAAACCGTGTCGCCTATCGGGACCTGCAAAGCGGCCAGACACTCTACAGCCCCGGTCAGCCCGACGCGAAGGCGATTGCCGAAAGTGAAGGGCTCTTCGACGATGTCCTGAAGACCTTCACCGAAGCAATGAGGCAGGCCGGATGACCGACAAGAGCCTCCCGGGGTCACAGGACGACAAGAAGGCTCGCATGATGAGAGCGATCTCCACTGAGCCGCCGGCGCTTCCGAGCATGTTCATCGCTCCCAAGTCCGATCCCGCCCCTCAGCCGCTTGCCACCGCATCCGCGGCGGCATCGCAGGCCGAGGCTGCGCCAGCGTCACCGCGGCCGGACTTCCGCAAAATGCTGCGACAGGGCCAGAAGAAGGATCCGGTTGCCGGCAAGAAGATTCGCGACGAGGAAATGGTGCGCTGCGGCTATTACCTTACGGCCGGCGAACAGCGGCAATTCAAGCTGCTCGCGATCAGCAACGGCCACAGCATGACCGAGTTGCTGCGCCAGGCGGTGCAGGACTACATCAGGATCCATAAGCACAAGCTGCCGAACGATTAGGTCAGCCCGCTCCGCGCATCCGCCGCGGTGAGGGTTGCAGAGAACGCTCGAGGCCACGCGACAGGGGCCGGCCATCGATGCTCGGCCCGGCGCAAATCGGCCGTGCCCGTCGGCCTCGGTCGCATGCCTCGGTTTATCCGCCTTACCTAACCCACGGGGGTCGCGGCGATCCCGATCGCGCCAGCTCACGTTCCCTGCTCCTGCGATCTGTCTCCATGTTAGCATGATGATTCCGCAGCAAGGTAACATCCTGAAAAAGAAACATGTCGCGAAAGTGGCTTGTCGATAAGTTGACGATGCAATATGTTTCCGGTGAGCATGTTTCCTTGCTAACATGTGCAGATGATTTGGGAATGAAAGCTGGGGTTATTTAGCGTACCACCGCAAAGATATTTTGGTGATGTTGTTTTTTGTCTTTGGCAGGATAGCCTTTGTTGTGTTACACACGAAAAGAGGCGGCGCGGCCCAAGGGCCTTTAGCGCCCGCAAGCGGGCTTGAAGATGAGACCCCACAGTGGCCAAACAGAAAGTCAGAACGCATCCCGGCGCTATGGCGAAGTCCTGCATGTGCGCTTCTCAAGCATCGAACTGGAGCGGCTGCGCGCCATGGCTGACGGGGAGTCGGTGACGGTCAGCGAAGTCGTTCGCCGCCTTGTTCGGACCGAGGCGGGGTTTCTGCCGGCGGCGACGGGGGAGCTGCGACCTTCCATTGAGGAGGCCACCGACCAGCTTCGCCGCGTCGGCGTAAATTTCAACCAGGCGGTCCGCGCGATGAACGAGGGCCGGGTGCCGTATGACGAAGACCTCGAGCGCGCCTTGATCGCCGTTGGCGAGCTCGTGCGCCGGTTCCGCGAAGAATTGAAGGCGATGATTGCGAGGCCGCGCAAGCGGCGCGAGGTCAAGGCATGAGCGGTCGTCTCGCCGGATATGCTGCCGAGATCGAACGCTATCTGCGGATGCCGGGCGCTGGCGATCTCGAGGAGCTTGAGGAGGGTAAGCCTTTGCAAGCGGCTGGCCGGGAGACGGCCGATCGTCAAGCGATGAACATCCGTACGAGTGGCGTGACCCAGGCCCGCGTGGCTTCGCCTATGGCTGGCGTGCAATCGTCGATGGGGAGTGTGAAGCACCCGGGAGCGAGCTCCCGCGTCGCAAAGGCACCTGTTTCGTCCGCTGGCCGAGCAGGACCGCTCAGCGCGATACCGCTGGCTGTGGGCACCAGTGGGAGCTTGCGTTCATCCAGCGACGCAAAAGGGGCGATAGCGATTTTCGATCTCGCATTGGGCGCCTTCGTCAAGGAAGAGGAAGAAGAATGGCGGCGCCGTGGCGGGGGTGGCGGAAGGTCGGGCGCGCTCCCGTCCACTCGACACTTCGCGCGGGCGACGCGAGAGGCGAGGGCGGTTGCGGCGCGAGCGGCCTATGCCGCCGGCGCGCAGCCGGCGGTGTTCAAGGTCTTGTCCAGCGCGGCCAATGGCAAGCAGGCCGGCGCCCTGCTCGCCTATATCGGCACACGCGTCAATGAACAGGGCGAGAAGCGCGACATCGAGATATTCACCGATAGCGGACAGGGGCTTGCCAATGCCCAGGACCGTCGCGGCTTCCTGCACCAATTCACCCAGGCATTCGAGCCGCAGCTCGAGAATACGAATTTCATCGAGGTGCGGTTCGAGCTCGCCGGCGACGTCACGGACGAAGCGCTTGGCGAGGCTTTGAACGCGGCCTTCGGATCAAAGCCGTTCGTCTATGCTCGTACGGGCGACAGCGTCGCCGTTTATGGCCACACGGGAGAACGCGCCGGACCACTTGCCAAGATCCTAGCGGCCGGGCGGGCAAATTCGCGCGGCAAAGCGCTCGACAGGATCGAAGCCGGCTTGGACGAGGCCATGGGGAAGGCCGGTATTCGCGCGGCAGCGGAGGTGACCGCGGCCGTCGGTAATGAGCGCAAGGCGCAATATTTTCTGCAAAAGTTTATTCGGGGGCACAAGCAGGTTCGCCAGGCGAATGGACAGGCGGTTTCCAGCAAACAGCCGACGAAGGCGGCCGCGGCGATTTTTGAGGAATGGCGGCCACAACTTTCCGGCCGGGAGCGGCGCAATGCCTATCACCTGCTTTTCTCGGCCCGGGCTGGTACGGACGCGCAAGCCATCATGGCGGCCGCCCGTGCGGTGCTCGAAGAACGCGCTCAGGGGCACAAATTCGTGCTTGCACACCATGCCGAGACCAAGCACGTCCATATCCACGCCATGGTGCAGGCGCGCTCGGCCGACGGCGAGCGACTGACATTCTACAAGGCGGATCTCCATGCCTGGCGGGAAGCGTACGCTGAGAAGGCGCGCGAACACGGCATAGCCATGGTCGCAACCCGCCGGTACGATCACGCAATGAGCCGACCGTATGCGAAGGAACATGCGGGCGCTTACAAGCGCGCGCAGAACGATGCGCGCTATCAGGTCAGTGACAAGACCCTCGCGCGTGTGGAGGACAAACGGCAGCGTCGAATGGATAGCGGATTGCTCGTCGCCAATGGCGGAGCGATCGCCGGCGTGTGGCAGCAGACGGCCGCCGTGATGCGGGCGGCTGGCGTCACCGGCCAGGCGCTGACTGCAGCCGAGGCGATCGGCAAGAATGTCCTCCAGATTCATACGCGCAGGGGAGGCGAGAAGCCTGCCGCTGGCGTCTCCAAAGATGGCGGAGGACCGGGGCGGACCCCGTCGTTCTTGTCCCATCCCGGCATGAAAGAATTGACCAGGCTGATAGGAGCTACCGAAATGGCGCAGACACCTTTGGAAATGCGGCAGAAGATGGCGCGTGTGAACCAGGCATTGGATCAGATGCGAAACACGCTCCCCAACGCTGAGCAACCCCGTTTCGAGCAATACCGCGAAGGCGTGAACGACAAGATGCACGATCGATTGGCCCGGCTCCAGTTCGAGCAGCAAAAGGGTGAAGGCGGAGGCGGCGAGGCCGCGCCCGAAAGAGAGGCGCGCGGCCGCGATTTGCCGGCCCGAGACGACACTCGTCAACCCGAGGCTTCGGCGCAACATGCCGAGAAGGCACGGCAACGCGTTCAGCAGCAAAAAGAGTCAGCCAAGCAAAAGGGCCGGCAGGCCGAGGAACAGGACCGCAAGACACAGCGCAGCCAGGACGACGAATACGAGCGCTGAAGCACATGCATTCCAAAGTGGGTTTGATGAGAATCCATGTGACTGCTTGTAGCGCCCTCACCTTTCGCGTCCTGCCGACAAGGGAGAGCGGCCGAAGCAGCGTTATTGGCACCAAGGATCAATGAACGTCGCTACCGCCCGCTCTGCCGCGGCGACCAGTTCGAGCTCCTTCGTGCTGAAGGTCATCGGAACAGGTTTCGTTTTCGCTTGGCCCTTCTGTTTTTCCCGAACGGCAAGATCATGAGTTTGAGTGCCCCTGACGCGGCAGCACCTGCCCCTCTATTTCAACGCCGCATTGATGGCGCCGATAAGCTTCGCCCACGCGTCGCGCTCGGTTTGGCTAAGATCTTGGGCAGTATGGTCCCGGGTCCAGCGCACGTAAGCCTTTGCGAGCTTGTATTTGGAGAAATTGGCCCCGCCCTTTGCTGACAGAAGGTCGACCAAGGGCTTTTCCGGCGTGGCTGTTGCTTGGGCGGTAACGTCGATGCCAAGTTCTTTTGCCGCAAGGGGTATAAGCACGTCGCGCAGCAAATCTTCAATCTCGGCCTTCGGTCTGGGGGGAACGGTGAAGTCCATCGTCCGGAGAATGCGCTTGGCGCCAAGGCGATGCACCAGCACCTCCTGCTTCGCGGCCTGTTCGCCGGCGTTGTCGCTGTCAAGCAATGCCGCGACCTTCAAATTGTGGGCGATTAGAATCGTCGCGAAATAGACCACTTTGCTCGCGGTATTGGCCGAGATCAGGGCGATCTTGTCGTTAAGATCTGCGACGCCGCCGAGCCGCAGCATTTCCGACGTGGCCTCAAGGTACCAGAAGTCGGTCAGGCCTTCGAGGATCAGGTTACGCTGTTGCGCAAACAGGCTCTGCGCGAGGTCGTAGCCCAATGCCTCCTGCAGTGGCAACAGAGCGGCGGGATCGGCAGCGGTGATGGTTGTATGCACCTTGGTGCCGACCTGGCGGTCAGCCATCTCGACGACCCGGACGAGGTCGAGTTCATTTGGACCGACCAGAAAAGGCGAGTGCGTCGTGTAGACCGTCTGGTTGGACTCCGAGAGCATGGAGATCGTGTTCCAAATCACGCTGCTTCAGCGCGTGCAGGCTCATTCCCGGCTCATCAAGCAGCAGGATTGCGTTTGCATGTTTGTCCTCCGTCTCGGAGAAGAACACCACGAAAAACGAGACCAGCCACTGGAAACCCTCTGATCGCTGATCCAGTTCGATCTCTACGCCCAGGCCATCCTCGACCACGACCTTGAGATATTGGCCGTCAGCGGTGATCCTGAGCCGACTGGCTTCGGCGCGTTCTGGGTTCGGGTTCCAGACTTTTACGATCTGGTCCGTGAGCCGAACACTCGCGGCGTTCAGCTGGTAAGAGCGGTTGTCGAGCTGATCTCTGTATTTCTTTTGGGCGTCCGCGTCCTTGGCACTGGGCTCGGCCGCCTTACCGAGGTCCGACAGCTCTCGCGCCGTGAAGCCGAGGAGCTTAAGGAGGCACTGATTTCCGTAGTCATACTGGGCATCGTCGAGCAGGTTTTGTTCGATGCGGGTCGCGAGGTGATCAAGATGAATGAGCGGCCGGACGCGGAAATAGTTGCTGAACAGGACGAATACCGGCAGGGCCTTTCGTAGCACGCCCAGCGCAGCACTCCATCGGAGCGAGTATCTGCAGCGAGCAAGGAGCCTGTCGTATCGCTCCTCTTCCTTGGTATCCGCTTCATCGACAAGCGGGTAGAATTTTTCTAGCCAAGCAATCAAGCTCGTCGCGAGATCGTCGAAAATCCAGAAATTCCCGCTCTTATAGTTCGCTAGGACAACCTCAAGCTCTTTACTAGGCAGTGGTTCCCCTTCTTTTTGTCGACCATCAACGTGGGCGGCAAGACGGGCGAGATCCTTTTTCAATTCGTCGGTAGTGGCTCTGGCCTGGATGCCTTCAAGGTCATGCCACCACGAGTTGTCGAGGCGGCGTGTGAACACGTAGGTGGCGGGCTGAAACTCCGGTTCGAGCGCTTGCTTGTCTGCAGCCTCTAGTTCGAAATGAGCTACCGCAACGTTGATTTCTGAAGGCTTCGCGCGCTTGGCCGTGATGTCATTGTAATCGCCACGAGGATAGTCGCGAAGAGCATCGAAACCACCAATCCCCGACGGTGCGTTTATCTGTTGGAGGGCCTTAAGTAGCGCCGACTTGCCGGCTTCATTGGGGCCGACGAGAATGGTTTTATTCGGCTCAAAATCAATCCACCCGGAATCCTTGACGCTCCGATAGTTAGTAACCCTCGCTTTTTTTAGTCTCATCTGCATCTTCCCCCACGCATCGACAAGCCTACTATATACGATGCTCTTTTTTCAAAGAGAATGGCTGCAGACTCGACGCCGGTGAATAACAATTTTGAGGGCCGGGCCCTCCGCCGTAGAGCCATTCTCCAAACTGCCCCTTTGGCAATTGAAGACGATCGGTGCCGGTTACGCTGGGGTCACAAAACGCAACACGAACGCGAGCGGACTACGCTGTCGCCCCGTTTGAACAACCGAGATCACCAACGCATGGAATCAGCTTCTGGGGTTTCGCCATCACTGCCGAGGGGCTTCTACGGGATGATGTCTGGATAACGAAATCGATCAGTCGAGCATGACTTCTTCCTGGGCCGCAGCGTCGAAAGCGACCGGCGCCGTTGCGCCCAGGGATCGACAACGCCTATTACTCGTCCACAATGTCCGGCAATGCTTCTGCGACGACGCTTAAATTGCGGTCGAATGTCTCGGCGTCGGCCGACTGCGGACGGAAAGATTTAGCCTCGGCGAGAATGGCCGCAATCACAGCCTCTTTTTGCGGCGAGATCCTGGTCGACGCCGCCCGGGCGGCCAAAGCCGAAAAGTCGACAGCCTGTGGCGAAACGGGCGCCGCCGTTGCCGACGGGATATGGGTCGCCTCAAGCTCATTCTTTTGCGCGGCGGGCAAGCGACGGCGAGCGACTGGCCGCTCGACACGTCCGATTTTTGCAGCGAAGGTTGCACCGCGCTGCAGTCGCGAGTGGATGATGCCGGAGCGGTAGCGTGGTCCAGCCGGGACGATCGACTGGATGGGCGGGGAGGGG